>NZ_DAMBYD010000010.1:0-196286 GCF_032051575.1 Aminipila sp.
TGCTGGATCTCTCCATGGACAAAATAAACAAGGTGTTTGAAACTCCTGTCATGGATATAGACGGTAAGGCAATAAGGCCTGAGTCATGCACCATAAAGGGAGAGAATGTAGACTTCCGATATGAAAACAAGAAGGTAATAGATGATGTCTCCTTTGTAATACCCGAGGGTACTACGACTGCCATCGTGGGACCGTCAGGCGGAGGCAAGACAACCCTCACCAACCTCATGGCGCGCTTCTGGGATGTGGACAGCGGCAATATCACACTGGGAAATATGGATGTGCGTGATTACACTCTGGACAGTCTGCTTGCAAACTTCAGCATGGTATTTCAGAATGTGTATCTGTTTAACGACACCATTGCCAACAATATAAAATTCGGTAATCCAACCGCCACCATGGCAGAGGTGGCGGAAGCAGCTAAAAGGGCGTGCTGCCACGACTTCATCAGTGCCCTGCCTCAGGGATATGACACTGTCGTAGGTGAAGGAGGCGCAACCATTTCAGGCGGAGAAAAGCAGCGTATATCCATCGCCAGAGCTTTATTAAAGGATGCTCCCATTATTATTCTGGACGAGGCAACTGCAAATGTGGACCCGGAAAATGAATCACTGCTCCAGAACGCCATCTCACAGCTTACCAGAGGCAAGACCATCATCATGATTGCTCACAGGCTCAAGACGGTGCAGAATGCCGACCAGATACTGGTGCTGGATCAGGGTAAAATAATTCAGAGGGGCACTCATCAGGAATTGATGAAGTCCGGAGGTATCTATGCTGATTTTGTAAGCATGCGTGAAAAGTCCATCGGATGGAAATTAGGAGCATAAAAAATAATCATTATAAAGAGCCGATAACCGTGATTTTACTCATAGTTATCGGCTCTGCAATTTTGTGACCGGCACTGTTTATTCAATTATTTTATTGTATTTATTAGCCAGCTGTCCGCACGCAGCTTTAATCTTACTGCCATGGGAAATTCTCATTGTAACTTCAAGTCCGGCTCGTTCCAGTTGCTGCTTGAATGCAGCCATTTCATGTTTTGCAGGCTTTTTAATCTGCGTATTGCTTGTAGGATTATATTCAAGCAGATTGAGCATGACATTTTTTCCGCCGAACCACTTTACCAGTTGGCGCACATCAGAGGGCTTGTCATTTATTCCCTGCAAAAGCAAATACGCGAATACGACTTTCCGGTTGTGCCGTTCGGCATAAGACAATGCTCCATTGACAACATCGTTAATATCGTGTATGTGCATATTGGGAATAATACGGTTTCTTGCAGCCTGTGTTGCTGCGTGAAGGGATATGGTCAATTGAATTTTAAGATGTTCCTCACGCAATTTTTTCAGCTGTTCAGCCGGACCGACGGTTGATACAGTTATACCGTCTGTGGGAAAGTTCATACCGTTTCTGTCCCTCAGAATGTGAATTGCCTTTATAAAGTTGTTGTAGTTGAATAACGGCTCTCCCATACCCATAAAAACTATACGATTTACTTTTCGCCGCAGTAATACAACCTGCTGCACGATTTCTGACGGTGTAAGGTTACGCACAAAACCGTTCCGCCCGGACTCGCAGAAGATACAACCCACAGAACAACCGACTTGTGTACTCACACATGCTGTTCCGCCATCCCGCCGTTTAATAAAAACCGTTTCGATACACTTGCCATCTGACAGTTCAAAAACATATTTTTCGGTATCACAGTCCTTGTATACTGTTTTCAGCGACATAGTCATGTATTTCTTTTTTGGTGAATGCTTATATAGTGACGAGTATAAGGCTTTCGCTTCACTTTCGCCAATGACTTCCATTATTTCTTTGTAGGTAAATCTATATGGATCATTCCATATATCAATAGGAGTATATTTGTTTGATTTTTTCATTTTTTATTTCACTTCCTTATCAATTTCTCCGGTCGATTAATAATAAAAAAGCAATAAAAAATGCAGGTCTGTTCTCAACGTGAGCATTGACCTGCATATATAATGCGAGTAATAATACAACAAAACTAAGGCATAGTTTTATAAGCTATGTCTTAAAGTCACATGTTTGCTGTGCATACATTCACAAAACAGGCATGACAAGAGGCCCACGTTAAAATGGGAAACTGCTTTTTTATTGCCTTATTTTCTAATGCGAATGCTATGCAACATAAGTGACTACTCCTTTTTCTCTACAATTTAAAAATTATACACAAAAAATGATTAGTTGTCAACTTACGGCGGCAACCTCATGTCGCGAAAATCTATCGGCCGGAAATCAGGGGCATATGTACCGGTTTCTTAAATTAGTGCATGTCTTTTGTTATATTTGTCGAAATTTGTAACAAATCGATACCTTGTACAATATACTAAGGTGTAAAGCAATTTACAAATAAAATAGAAGGGCGCGCGGAAAATGGCTATACAATTATTTAAACTTGCAATTGATGCTGCAACTATAACTGATGTTGAAATCAATCCGGAAATTATAAGGTATTTCTACCTGTTAGAAGAAGTGGACAGAACAGACGATACTCTTGTTATCCCGGCAACTAAGTTTGTAGACGATGCCGGCGATATCATGACCGGTAATCTTACAACTGCTGTTGAAGACAATGGATATTATATGTTGTTTGTAAATGGTGTATTGCAGCAATCCAGTCTGTATACCGTTAGTGGTGACGGTTCTCAGGTTACTGTTACTGATGCGGAAACAATACCGGTACAAGCACCGATTACTCTGATTGTAACTAATTTTGCACCAATCTCTGATTCTGACACAACAGTAACAACTTAATTATCAAATTCGGGATGTGCTGTAATTGCACATTCCCTTTCTTATAATAAAATATGTAATTTTTTGAGGTGGTCACTATGATTGAAGATAGCATGCATTCCTTAAACCGGAAAAAAAATATATTAAAAGCAGATATCTATCAATATAATACTCTGTCCGACGGAGTCAAAAAAGTTTATACAAATGATGATGAATTAATCAAATATGGCAGCAGGGGCATTCTTGATCCCGATGATGTCTCCTATTACGAATTATTTATTAACGGAGTGCTGCAGCCGAGGGTTAATTATGAAATTCAAAAAGGCATTCTTACTCTTAAAACTGAGGATGTCCCTATAAAGGATTCTCCCATTATTATTTCCTTTATTATTTTTGAAGTACCCCCTCCTTCCTTCATAATTCCCGGCGGTTGTCCAGTCTGTGCAGACAATGCCGTCCAGAGGTTAAAGCCTGCTCAAAATATAATCTCAGGCCCTGTAAACGCAGCTGCTTATGAAATCAATACATGGAGGGTGGAAATAAGAATATCTGATCCAGATGTCAATACCATGTCTTGTGTTCTGATAAAATATCTTTTATTCATTGATTATATCAAATGTATAAAAGTCATCCATATTTCTCATGGAGCAGCAGAAATATCATGCGGTGAAATCCTCTGGAAAATTGATGTGCTGAGAAAATCAGATACCGCAGTTCTTGTGTTGGATATCACAGGCTGCTTCTGCCGGAACGAACCGGCTGATCTTGGTATTGCCTCAGGGGTTGGGTGTAAAATATGTTGGGTATAAAATATATTTATAGGAGTTTTATCTATGGGCGTTAATACAAAACTTATGAGTATCGTTTTTAATTTAGAAGATCCATTATTAACAAGAGAATATCCGTCTGATATTGTCTTGTTCCGAACCTTTACCACACTTCAGACAAATACACCTATATGGACACCCGATGCCGGTAAAAGCATTTATCTCACTGCACTGCAGTCTTCTGCTCCTGCCCCGATGGTTGTCCAGTTAAGCAGAGGAAATAATGACACCTTTATGTCGATAGCTCTTACCACTACTCTCGCCACCTATGGTCTAAGCTTTCCATCCCCGGTTGAATTTAATCCCGATGAGGTAATCTCCATTACAACAGGCAGTGCGGGAACAGTCAATATTACCCTTTTGGGCTATGAGCTTTGATGCATTAACATGCAACTAAAGGAGAGATATAATGGAACAAATATTGTTAACTATAAAGGAAAGCTCTGATGTAATCAATTATTACAGCTTGGGTATGCAACCTTCAAAGACAATTCTCTGGACACCGGAGCCTCAAAAAAGTATTTATCTCACCTCTGTTCAGGTATCCGGTCCGTTGGCAGCATCCATTTTATTCAGCGATGATGATATGAATTTTTTATCTCTGAGGATAACCCAGCCCTTTGGTACTGTAAGCCGGACCTTTCCTTCAGAATACAAGCTTACAGCCGGTAATCCTCTTATGATGAGTACTTCTGATGAAGAAATATCTTGTAATACTTCAGGTGCCGTAACCGCTGTTCAAGCTGCCTATAACGGCAGAAGTGATTTTACTAATGTTAATAATGCAATCGGACTTTCCAACGGGACGCTGGCTTCTCTGAACTCAGCCCTGCTTAATCAGACCCGCGGAAGACTTGTCCTGGGATACAGCCTGCTGCCGGCACAATACAAGTATTTAGAGATTGAACAGGTTATAATAAAATATTATTGCCGTCTTAACCTGACTCTTGCTGTAGGTGTCAGTTCCATGATTCTTTATTGGCGGCCGGATACCAATGTGGATTGGATTGAATTACAACAAATAAGTCTGTCTATCATAGGATCTGCAGACTATTTAACCAACCCTATAGAACATGATATCACCGATATGGTACGTGGAGCATCCGACCCTTGGGAGGTAATCAATAATTTACAAACATCCTTTGTCGGAACGCATACCGGTCTGGGTCTTGGAAACACCGTGCAGTTAGATGCTATAGAAATTGAAATATGTATGGCAGGTAAAAATCAGATTACGGTTTTCGGATACGAAGCTTAGATAAAATCAACTCTAAATTACAAAAAATAATTATTGACAAATTTTAAACAGTTTGATAAAGTGATAATTGAATTATCAATATTTCAATTATCACCTTACACTTTTTTCTGGAGGTTAAATAAATGTCCAAACCGGATCTCTCCATTGACCCGCGTATAATGGAGAGCGCAAAAAAAGAATTTCTTGCCCACGGGTTTGAAAAGGCTTCGTTGAAAGCAATATGTGAGGATGCGGGAGTTACCACAGGCGCGCTGTACAAAAGATATAAGGGAAAGGAAGAATTATTCTGTGCCGTAGCAGAGGAAACAGTTAATGCATTGAACGATTTTGTGGAAATGCGCAGTTCTGCTGATGTGAGCGAACTGACTGATGAGGCTCTCATAAAGGCATGGGAAATGGACGAAAGCATGCTGCCATGGCTTGAGTACCTGTACCGGTATCGCGACGGATTTATTCTTCTGATTTCATGTGCTGCAGGAACCAGATATGCCGATTTTCAGCATGACTTTGCAGAGACAATGGCAATTAAAACTCATGAATATTTTATGGAGGCAAAAAGGCGGGGTCTGACTCATGCGGATATCTCTATGGAAGAAATGCATATCCTGCTTTCCGCATTCTGGACGACAGTCTATGAGCCTTTCATTCATGGCTATACATGGGAGCAGATGGAAGCACATTCTGAAATTATCTGCAAGCTGTTTAACTGGGAGAAAGTATTGGGATTTAAAAGCTGAGATTTCTGACAAAAGCGAACAATATGGGTTTGTTCATGGCAAGTGAATAAGTACCCACTTCCCCATTCGGGGATTTTTATTTAACCTGTGGTTAGTTAAAACTAACGTCAAAGTGATAAATACAAAAATTCAATTTATATAAGGAAGGGCGACACACCTCTTTTTAACAGAGCGAATCTCTGCGGGACAGGAGGAATGTCCCCTCCACAATTTATAAAACAAGGAGGGTTATTTTGTTTAAAACAGTATTGGAATATACCGGTGAACACCGGAAAACTACTTATGCCGCCGTTGCGGCAATGCTTGCAGGAATGGTCATGCAGGTGCTTCCGTTCTGGTTTATCTACCAGATTATCCGGCCGCTGCTGATGCGCCAGCCCATTACATACGGGTATGTTATCTTCAATATTGCCGCAATTGCTGTATGCTCGGCACTGTATGCGGTGCTGTATATATGGGGGCTTTCTCTGTCTCATAATGCAGCCTACAACACTCTCAAAAACCTGCGTATATCTCTGCAGGGCAAGCTTGAAAACTTGCCTTTAGGTATCATTCAGGAAAAGGGTGTCGGTTCTATCAAAAAAATGTTTATCGACGACATTGAAACCATTGAACTGCCATTGGCTCACGCCATCCCGGAGGGAATTGCCAATATTACCATTCCCGTGCTGGTGTTCATCGGCATGTTTATCGCCGACTGGCGCATGGCGCTCTTAGCTTTAGCATCTCTTCCTTTCGGTATGCTGGCCATGATGATAATGTACAAAGCCGGCACCGGCAAGATGGATGACTACTACAAGTCGGCACAGAAGATGAACAAAACTATTGTAGAGTATATAAACGGCATGGAGGTAGTCAAGGTATTCAACAGGGACGGAGAATCCTACAAGCGCTATGAAAATGACGTTAAAAGCTATCGGGATTTCACTTTGGCGTGGTACAGGGTTTGCTGGCCGTGGATGGCGATTTATTACAGCATTGTACCCTGCGTGGCACTTTTTGTACTGCCTGTTGGATCATATTTTGTATTACAGGGATATTCCACTCTTCCAAATTTAGCATTGGCACTGTGCATGTCCTTCGGTATCAGTGCACCTCTTCTCAAGGTAATGAACTTTTTCCCCACCATGGTGCGTATTAACTATACAGTATCCAATCTGGAAAAGATGATGAGCGAGCCGCCTGTTCAGCAGTCCACAGCACCCTTTACAGGTAAGGATTACAGGATACAGTTCGAGGATGTGCGCTTTGCCTACAAGGAAGCTCAGGTGCTCCACGGAATTAATCTGAGCATACCGGAGGGCAGTCTGACGGCTCTGGTCGGAGAGTCAGGCAGCGGTAAAAGCACCCTTGCCAAGCTGCTGGTGCATTTTTACGATGTAACAGGCGGCGCTGTCAAAATAGGCGGGCAGGATATCCGCCGCATGAGTCTTGAATCCCTTAACAATCAAATTTCTTATGTGGCACAGGAGCAGTTTCTTTTCAACATAAGCCTTTTGGAAAATATCAGACTGGGTAAGCCGGATGCCACGGATGAGGAGGTTATGGCAGCCGCAGAAAAGGCACAGTGCGGCGAATTTTTAGCAAGACTGGAAAAGGGCATCTGCACCATGGCCGGTGACGGAGGCAAGCAGCTTTCAGGCGGTGAACGTCAGCGTATCTCTTTGGCTCGTGCCATACTGAAAAGTGCTCCCATTGTAGTTCTGGATGAAGCAACTGCATTTATGGACCCTGAGAATGAGGAAAAGATGAACGACGCCATTGCAGAGGTTATCCGGGGCAAGACGGTTATCGTTATCGCACACCGTCTTCATTCCATAGTGAATGCCGACCAGATTTGTGTTTTGGATGCAGGAAATTTAATGGCTGCCGGAACCCATGATGAATTGCTTGCAAACTGCCCGACCTATCAGAAGCTCTGGCAGGCTGCCGAGAGCAGTGCTCAGTGGAAGGTCAGCACAGAAGAAACCGAAGAGACTAAAGAGGAGGTGGAATCTATATGACAGCTTTAATGAAACGTATTTTTATGGCTTCCGGAAAATATAAGGGCAGAATTGCCTGGGCTTTTGTGTTTTCTTTTTTAAAGGGTATTTTGAAAAATATGCCCATAGCCTTGGCATTTTTTGCACTGGCGGCATTTTACAGCGGAACTGCCACGACCGAGATGTCTGTGCAGATTGGTATTGCTCTGGTTATTATTATACTGCTTCAGATTCTGTTCCAGAATATTGCAGACAGGCTGCAATCTGCGGCAGGCTACCTGCTTTTTGCCGACAAGCGCATGGAGCTGGGAGCTCATCTGAGGAAGATGCCCATGGGTTATTTTACGGAGGGCAACATCGGTAAAATCAGCTCTGTGCTGTCAACCGACATGGTGTTTATCGAGGAAAATTGCATGACTGTCCTTGCTGACATGATGAACTATATCTTTTCACAAATTATTCTGATTGTGTTTCTGTTTTTCTTCAACCCGTGGATCGGCATGGCGGGATTGGCTGTAACCTTTATGATTCTTCTGTTAGGAAGAGGATTAAAGAAAGAGGCTATTGAGGATTCCGCCATCAGGCAGGAGCAGCTTGGTATCCTGACTGATGCAGTTTTAGATTTTACAGAGGGCATCGGTATAATTAAGAGCTATAACATGCTGGGAGAGAAATCCAAAACCCTGACCGAAAGCTTTAAGGATGTTTGCCGAACCAGCATAGAATTTGAAGAAAATCATACTCCGTGGCAGCGCGGGCTTAATCTGATTTACAGTCTCGGTGTAGCCGCCGTGATTGCGCTTTCCGCATTCCTGTATTTTAAAGGGACTATGGATGTAACATACCTGATTGGTATAATGCTCTTTGTGTTTGACCTTTTCGGACCTCTTAAGGCATTGTACGGACAGAGTGCAAGGCTGACGGTTATGAACAGCTGTATGGACCGTATCGAGGAGGTTTTTGCACAGAAGGAGCTGCCGGACAAGGGTGTATATACCATTCCGGAAAATACTTCATCACCGGAGGTGCAGTTTGAAAATGTAAGCTTTGCATATGGAGAAAAAAACGTGTTGAACAATATATCCTTCAGTCTTGAAAAGAACCAAATGCTTGCTCTCGTAGGTCCGTCCGGCGGAGGAAAATCCACAATCGCAAGTCTGCTGGCACGCTTCTGGGACGTGAAATCCGGAAGGATTCTGTTGCGAGGTCAGGATGTGCGGAGTGTTCCGCTCAGTAATCTGATGGATCATATCAGCATGGTGTTCCAGCGGGTATATCTGTTTCAGGACACCATATACAACAACATCATTATGGGCAGACCAAGTGCCGGCCGTGAAGAAGTTATTGAGGCGGCTAAGAAAGCCCGTTGCTACGACTTTATCATGGCACTGCCTGATGGCTTTGAAACAGTTGTCGGCGAAGGCGGCGCAAGCCTTTCCGGAGGTGAGCAGCAGCGTATTTCAATTGCACGCTGTATTTTAAAGGACGCACCCATAGTAATCCTGGATGAAGCTACTGCCAGCGTGGATGCCGATAATGAAAGTTATATCCAGCAGGCAATAAGTGAGCTTTGTAAGGGTAAGACACTGCTTGTTATAGCCCACAGGCTGAATACTATCCGTCACGCCGACAAAATATTGGTCATAGCTGACGGAAGAATTGCAGAGCAGGGCACCCATGAGGAGCTGATGCAGTCAGGCGGCATCTACAATCACTTTGTAACCGCCAGAGAAAACAGCAAGGGGTGGAGCAGAAACAGGAGCAATAAGGCTGCTGTGAACACAGAAGGAGCATATCATGGATAATACAATTGCAGAAAAAGAGAAACAAAAACAGTTTATATTAACAGGGGGGCTATGGAAGGTAATGGTACAGCTTTCATGGCCCGCGGTGGTGGCTATGGTGCTGTACGGCTTCAACACCGTGCTGGACGCAATTTTTGTGGGGCAGTTCGTAAATGACACTGCCCTGGCAGGGGTATCCCTTGCTTATCCTCTTTCGCAGATAAGCGTTGCCTTTGGATCACTCATAGGTGTGGGTGCCGGCTCGGTGCTGAGCATTGCCATAGGTGCAAAGGACGTAAAAACTCAGAATAATCTGATGGGCGTGGTGAACCGCCTGTCTGTAATTTGTGCCATCCTCTACATGGCAGTTGCATTTACTTTTGCGGGACCTCTCATTGAAATGATGGGCGGGACGGGTGAAGCTCTTGATTATGGTGTCAGCTACTTCCGTATGTGCACAGCGGGCGCTTTTTTCTGGATTTACGGACTTGCGGGCAATATGATTATCCGTGCGGAGGGAAGGATGAAAACAGCAGCATGGATGATGGGTTCAGGCTTAATCGTCAATGCCGTATTCAACTATATTTTTATGGCAATTTTTGATATGGGCGTGGAGGGCGCAGCCTGGGGCACAAACGTGGGTATGTTTGTTTACACATTGATAGGATGGCTTTATTTCGGACGCGGAAAGGCTACATTCAAGGCAAAATTACTTTCATTTAAAGGCGACAAAAAGATAACAACCTCTATTTTGCGACTGGGCATGTCATCACTGATTATGTCTGTCATGAGTCTTATTCAGGGGCTGGTGGTGTTCAATGCACTTGCACGGTATGGCACAACAGCGGATATCGCCTTTTACGGAGTGGTTTACAGGATATTTCAATTCCTGCTGACTCCTATTTTTGGTCTGATGCGTGCACTCCAGCCTGTCATCGGCATCAATTACGGTGCAAAGCAATACGACAGGGTTATCAGCTCCTACAAGGTCTTTGCCGCCGCAGCTCTCTTGCTCACTCTTCCATTTTGGGTAATTTCCCTTTCAGCTCCGGGCTCCATACTTGGTATGATGCTGAAGGATCAGGCATTTACCAATACACAATTTGTATATTTCAGAATATACATGGCAATTCTGCCGGCACTGTCCTTCATTTTCATGGCAATGACATTGTTTCCGTCCGTTGACAAGGGCAAGCCCGCTATGATTATAGGTATGGCACGGCAGTTTGTATTTTATATCCCTGTGATGCTGCTTCTGCCCGGATTCATCGGCGTTGGCGGCGTATATTACGGCTCCCTGGCAATTGATGCTATTATCGTCCTGTGGACAATGATGATGGTTAAAAAGGAGTTTAACGGCTTAAGGGAAAGAAAGGATGTTACAGCGGGGGTATAACCTCCCGCTGTAACCGGTATTACAAATCGTATAGACAGTGTTTTTCAGGCTTTATTCCTTATTAAAAATATCAATATATCTTTTATAAACAAATATTTTCTTACGTTTACGATTGTCAAGATTATTTAATATTCCCTCTTCAAAAAGTCTTTCAAGCAAGCGTCCGCTTGTTGCAACACTCACATTTAATTTAGTTGCGGCTTCTTCAATACTAATGGTAGGTTTGTCAAATAAGCCTTCATAAATAATCATAGCATTCTCACTGGTACGTCCCATAGCATTTATCTTTTTCAAATCCTCTTCTCTGAGAGTAGTGATACTTCTTGCAATATCAACTGCTTCCTGAGCTGTTTCAATAACTCCGGTCAGAAAAAACTTTATCCAGGTCTCATAATCTCCTTTTGAATGAATACTGTAAAGACAATCATAATACGCTTGTTGATTGCGCTTGATGAATTTTGAAATATAAAGCGTTGGCTTGTGCAGAATATCATTTGCCGCTAAATAAAATGCAATCAAAAGCCTTCCAACTCTGCCATTACCGTCCAAGAACGGATGAATCATTTCAAATTGACTATGAATAAGTGCTGCTTTGACAAGTGGTGACATCATGTCATCCTCATGCATGAACTTTTCGAAATTATCTAAGCAGCCATTTAAGTAATCTGCTGAGGGTGGAATATAGCTTGCTGTACTTACAGAATATCCTCCAATCCAGTTCTGTGATCTTCTGAATTCTCCCAGTGTTTTATTTTCCCCTCTGACACCTTCCATAAGAATGCCATGTATTTCTCTGATAAGCCTTAAAGACAGCGGCAAGGTTTCCAACCTGTCAAATCCGTAAGTTGTAGCTTTTACATAGTTTTCAATCTCTTTTACATCATTAGGAACTTCATCCGCCATGCCCGCTTCTGCTTTTATCAGATCAGAAAAAGTTGCTTGTGTACCTTCAATTTGCGAAGACAAGGCTGCTTCCTTGCGTGCATACATATATACAAAATATCTGGGCGAAATGAGTGTATCTGTCACTTCATCAAGTCTTCCAATATATCTGTTTGCTTCAGATATTAAATAAATCATTTCATCATCATATTGTATTGATGGGTTTTGCGGCGGCATAGGTGCAGGTATAAAACAATTATACTCAGCATTGCCGCTTCCTGCTTTAATTTTTCGTCCTGCTCTGTTTTTCACAAAATCACTCCTCATTTTTAACTTCAAAATGATTATATATTATTTTTATTTGCATTTCAATAGTTGAATTGAAAATTAAATTAATTTATTTGCATTTTTATGCCCCAAATGAAAATACATAATTTTTATTTGCATTTATAACAAAAATCGGTTGAGCTGTAATTTTTCCAGCTCAACCGATATAAATTTACATAACAATTAAAAAGTATCACATTTCATTTCTGAACCACTTGCTTGGTCACAGCATAGTTGCTTGAAATACAGATAAAGTAATCATGAATTCTTGATTTGTTCTTTCTCGTCTTTCATTGTGGCAAAGAAATTGGCAATTATCGCTCCTGAAATATTATGCCATACACTGAATATTGCACCCGGGATTGTCGCCAGAGGGTACTGAGCAAATGCTGTTGCAGCCAAAGATGTTGCTAAACCCGAATTTTGCATACCAACTTCGATAGCTATTGTCTTTTGTTTTGATAAATTTAAACCTAATACTCTAGCTGTAAAGAAGCCTAATAAGTATCCAAAGCTGTTGTGTAATATTACAATTGCTATAATTAAAAGTCCGCTGGTCATTAATTTCGCTGAATTTAATGAAACTACAGTAGCAACTATGGCCACAATTGCCGTTACAGAAACAAGCGGTAGAATCTTAACTAACTTTTCCGTTATTTTTCCAAAGAACTTGTTGATTACAAAACCTAAAGCAATCGGTACAATTACAACCTGAACTATAGAAATAAACATGCTCATAACATCTACTTCTACAGTTGCTCCTATAAGAAGCTTAGTTATAAATGGGGTTAAAACCGGTGCAAATAAAGTTGAAAAGCTTGTTATTGTTACTGATAATGCCACATCACCTTTTGCTAAAAAAGTCATAACATTTGAAGATGTTCCGCCGGGACATGTACCTACCAGCACAACACCTACAGCTAATTCCGGCGGCAGATTAAATATTTTAACCAATGATAAAGCAATTAACGGCATAATGGCAAACTGTGCCACAAATCCTATCAATACTTCTAAAGGTCTGCTTAATACTAATTTAAAATCGTCTAATTTTAAAGTCAGTCCCATACCAAACATTACAATCATTAATAATGGATTAATATAGGATGCCTTTAACCAAGAAAATGTTGTCGGCACAAATAACGCTGCTGCAGCTATTACTATAACTATATATGCCATGTACTTCCCTACAAAATTACTTAATCTTTCTAATGCCTTCATTTTAATATCCTCTCCTATTAATATAATTTTAATTTCAATTTCTAAGACATTAACTATTTTTGACTTCTAATACTGCTCCCCTGTTTCCCGAAGTAACCAAAGCGGCATATCTTGATAAATAGCCTGTTGTAATTCTTGGCTCTCTCGGCTTCCACTCCGCTCTTCTTCTTTCTAATTCTTCATCTGTAACCACGAAATCTATTTTATTGCTATTTATATCAATTTTTATAATATCTCCTTCTTCAACCAAGGCTATATTTCCTCCTACCGCAGCTTCCGGTGAAACATGACCTATGGCTGCACCTCTTGTTGCTCCCGAGAAACGTCCGTCAGTTATAAGTGCAACGCTGCTTCCTAATCCTCTCCCCACAATTGCTGATGTAGGGCTCAGCATTTCTCTCATACCAGGTCCGCCCTTAGGTCCTTCGTAGCGAATGACAACAACATCTCCTGCCACAATCTTCCCTGAGTTGATTGCTTCAATCGCATCCTCTTCGCAATCAAACACTTTTGCAGGTCCTTCATGAACCATCATTTCAGGTGCGACGGCTGATCTTTTTACAACGCAGGAATCAGGAGCCAAGTTACCTTTCAATACGGCAATTCCGCCTATTTCGCTATAAGGATTTTCAATTGGTCTGATAACATCATGATTTTTATTAACACAGCCTTCAATATTTTCTGCTACTGTTTTTCCCGTGCAGGTTATTAAATCAGTTTTTAACAGGTCTTTTTTATTTAATTCATTCATAACTGCATAAACACCGCCGGCCTCATTTAAATCTTCAATATAAGTATGTCCTGCCGGCGCTAAGTGACAAAGATTTGGTGTTTTTGCACTGATTTCATTAGCTATATCAAGATTTAATTCTACTTTAGCTTCATGTGCTATAGCCGGTAAATGAAGCATGCTGTTTGTGCTGCAGCCTAATGCCATGTCTACTGCAAGCGCGTTGAGAAATGCATCCTCAGTCATTATGTCTCTGGGTTTTATATTATTTTTTATTAATTCCATGATCTGCATACCTGCGTGTTTTGCAAGTCTTATTCTTTCTGAATAAACAGCCGGGATTGTACCGTTTCCTTTTAACCCCATTCCTAAAGCTTCAGTGAGACAATTCATACTGTTTGCCGTATACATACCTGAACATGAACCGCATGTAGGACATGCTTTGTTTTCATATTCTTCTACCTCTTCCAATGTCATTTTTCCCGCATTATAAGCTCCGACTGCTTCAAACATACTTGAAAGACTTGTTTTCTCACCCTTTACTCTTCCGGCAAGCATCGGTCCGCCGCTTACGAATATAGCCGGAATATTAATTCTTGCAGCTGCCATTAATAAGCCCGGTACATTTTTATCACAATTCGGAACCATTACAAGACCGTCAAAAGCATGGGCCATTGACATTGCCTCTGTAGAATCTGTTATTAACTCTCTCGTAGCAAGTGAATATTTCATTCCTACATGTCCCATTGCGATACCGTCGCATACTGCTATGGCAGGAAATACCACCGGTGTTCCTCCGGCCATGGCAACTCCCATTTTTACCGCCTCAACAATTTTATCAAGGTTCATATGCCCGGGAACTATTTCATTGTATGAGCTTACAATACCTATTAAGGGTCTGTCCAGCTCCTCCTTGGTAAGTCCCAATGCATTAAACAATGAACGATGCGGTGCTTGCTGAACACCTTTTGTTACTGAATCACTTCTCATTTTTTTGTTTTCCTCCTGCTTTTAAGGTTGTTGCAATAAGCTAACCTTATTTTCTTTTAATATATATTCGGCAAAACTTGTATGATGTCTTTTTCAAAAAAATTCTTAATTTATATATTTCTCATTATAATCTATATAAAAATTGCTGTCAATACGCTAAAAAATAATTTTTTAACGAAAAGAGGTAGTACCTCTTCGTCAAAAAGACATACTACCTCTTCTTTACTTTATAACAAAAATATAATATAATAATAGTATAGAATTTTTCAAATACCGGAGATGATTATGATAGATAATTTTGTTCCCGTCTCAAGAATTATTGCAAATAGAATAAGTGATATGATTTTTATTGAAAAGAAATACGTGCCGGGTGATAAATTGCCCAGCGAAAAAATACTGTCGGATGAACTTGGCGTCAGCCGGACATCATTAAGAGAAGCAATTAAAATGCTTGTTGCAAACGGAGTATTGACAATTGAGAGAGGGCGCGGCACTTTTGTCACAGCTAACCCGAATTCTCAGAATGATCCCTTTGGAATATCTTACTTAGAAGATAAAAAAAAGTTAGTACTGAACTGGTTTGAAATGCGTCTGATGTTTGAACCCGCTGTAGTGAAACTGGCAATTGAAAGAGCAACCGAAAGCGATATTGAAGAAATCATAAAATATGAGCAGGAAGCATTTACAGAAGCTACAAATAACAGGCCTTTTCAAACAGCCGACCAGAAATTTCACGCAGCTATAGCAAAAGCAACGCATAATAATGTTATTGAATCAATGCTGCCGACGCTTGGAGCCGCTATAAAAGATGCTATAGATACCGCCTTTTATACCGGTAATTATAAGTTAGCTGTCGAAAACGCAATAATATATCACCGTATGATAGCCGACTTTATTAAAAACAGAGATGCTGACGGTGCTGCCTTAGCAATGTACTATCATATTAAAAGAGGGATGACTGATTTAAATTTATGATAACAGCCTTCGCCCCACGGTATACAAACCCAAGCCGTTTCATGAGGAAATCTCACAGGAAGAAAAAACATGGGCTTTTGGAGCCTTTTCTTTCTCCGTTTTTCTCAATTTTTCACTGGGCAATTTTTTATTAAATTATATAAGAAAAAGACATTTAGGTTTTGTGTTCTAAATGTCTTTTGTCTTCAAGCTGAGAGAGCTTCTTGGTATACTTATAATATTACAGAGAAAATTTCAAATTTGTATATTTTACTCCAAATCCACTTTCCTTGAAAAAATATAGTATTCTCATTTTTCCAAACATAAAAGACTTTTCCTTTATGAATTACCGCGGTTGCACCTTTAACGTTTCCTAAAGCTTCTATGTTCAGCATATCGCATTTCATGATTTTCTGTACATCATTTTTTGTTAACTCCAAATTGTAATACCTCACAAATTTTAATTTATCCGATCTTCACCCCATGAGACTAAAGTTTTACACCCTATATCCGCTATTTGCCAGATATCTGTAAATTCCTTACAGTTGAAAAAATGTCTTCAAAGGCATTTGAACCAAGATAATCCTCATTTTTCAAATCAATATCCGAAAATACTTCGTCTGTATCCAGTACCGTATAAATATGGAAGGTTTCATTTATAGTTTTTATAAAACCACTTCTGGATATATCACCCTCAGAAGCTTGAACCGCAGATACAGGTACTACTATGAGCAATAAGGCTAAAAATAAAACTGTAAGTTTCTTCATAACATTCTCCTTCCGGCTCATTTGTATAAATGAGCAAACATCCTGCGTCCAAGAGACAAATAAGCCTGTTCTCAGACTGCAAGTGATGTATTGTATAAACTATTATACCACTGTTTAATGCAAATTTAAAAAATTAATACAAAGTCCGGAGGATCTGCTTCATAAAATACTGATGCTGTCAGAATCCTCTGATATAAAGGAAGTGTGGATTCAGGGACAAAGAGTATTACAGCTTCTTTTTTGGTGACTTTTTATTAAAAAACTCTCTCAACACATTAAAAGCTTCCTTGTTGCGTTTTGTCTTCCATCCGGGAAAGGCCTTCATCAGACGTTTTAAACCGAAGATATCCGCTTCAAGGAGTTCTTTATTAAGTGATTTTTTCATCTCCTCCAGTACCTCTCTGCGTCTTTGTACCATATTGGTCCATTCAGACTCCATTTCCTGCTTCGTCTGCTCGATTTTTTCCTCAAGCTTTTCTTTTTCCTGATTTATTTTTTCTTCAATCAATTCCTTTTTAGCAACAAGAGTTATGGTACCTGCCGCCAGACTCTCTCCCAGTTCATCTGAGGATTTCTTAATTCTGGCAGACAGTTCTTCTATACGCTCCATCCTTCTGTTCAGCTTGAAAATCGTATTGACTGTTGCAATAATATCAACTATATAGGCAGCAGTAAAGACAATCATGATGATTAATACAGGCACATGAGGAATAATATCCACAAGCCTTGATATCATTGGATGAATGCTGTCCACAACGATGAGACATGCCAAACCCCACATCAGTGAAAAAAGAGGGCAGATATATCCTCCTATATTAAACGGCACCTCCGAATAATCCCACCATCTCTGCTTGAATATCTTCTCCAATATAAAGCCCGTAATAAGTTCAAGCAAGCTTGTTACAAATACCGATCCCAGAAACAACAAAAATGGATTTCCATGAATGGGTGACAGCAGCCCTACAACTGTAATAACCCCAAATCCATAAATCGGACAGTATGGTCCGTTCAGAAATCCTCTGTTTACAAATTTTCCTTCCTTCAAGGCAGCATACACAACCTCGGTACACCACCCTAAAAAGGCATATATAATAAAGTACAGATATATTTTAGTTAACATTTTTGCTGCTCCTTTTGAAATTTATCTATGCAACATTATACAGCTGCCATGCTTACTATATTCGATAATATTATACAGCTTTTGAGACATAAAAAACAGGACAATTTTATATATCCATAACAACTCATGGAAAAAACTTTTTCTCTCCTGCTCCATGAGGATTACAACGTGAGCCGGACAGTACCAGCCGTGAGACACAAATGTCGGCAATTTTTCAGAATCCTTCAAAAATATTCGGAATTTTACCTAAAGATCTGCGAAAATAGCAGGTGATAAAACAAAAAACGGAAAACATTCTGCCCGGCGACCTGTCAAAGTGAGATAGTCGGTGCAATGATTTATTTTTTCTTCCTTGCCAAATTATTTGTATCAATTGTATTTCGGAATACGTAAAAGCGGTCGTACAGGAATTCGAGGACAAAATTTGACAGCATGATAATTATTGTGACCAGGTACTCGTTCCAGAGCAAGGTGTCGGCCAGGTGGTTTCCCAGGAGAGTTGATGCCGGGGTGAACACGCAGTAGAAGCCGAAGGTTTTCAGCATGGCAGAGGATACATTGTCTGCAGAGCGAAATGTGTATCTGCGGTTTAAGGTGAAATTCCACAATACGGACATGACCAGTGCTATTAAATAGCACAACCAGTAACGCAAATTTGTCAGCTCATTGAGCAGGGAAAAAGCAGTTATCTCTATTACTCCTGCGGAAGCAGAGAAAAGTGCAAATTTAATACCGCGAACTACTTCTTTTTTTACAGTTTGATTTTTTGCAATTTCATTATATTCGTCATTGTATTCATCTTCTTTTTCAGGTACTGCGTTCATAATATCCTCCATTGACTGTTATTTCATATCCGGCAATATATTATTTTAAGAAAAATCTCATAAGCTTATCTCTCTTATGGGAGTATGGTCTGTAACGGATGGGGATGTCAAACCAGTTTGCTTTTTTTAAAATACTCCTGTAATGAGTAAATGTGTCAAAGCTCTTTTTCCCGTGATAGCTCCCCATGCCGGAGCTTCCCACACCTCCGAAGCCCATATGGGGAGTTGCAATGTGAACAATGGTGTCATTGATACATCCTCCTCCGAAGGAACACTTGTCGAGCACCTGTTTTTCAATGCGGGAATCCTTAGTAAACAGGTACAAAGCCAACGGCTTCGGTTGTTTTACGATATAGTCAATACATTCGTTGATATCCTCATAGGTGATAACGGGCAGAATCGGAGCGAATATTTCCTCCTGCATAATCGGAGAGTCCGGCTTTACATCATCCAGCAGCGTTGGCTGTATAAATCTGCGTGCTGTGTCTGTATTTCCGCCCTCAACAATTTTACCGCTGTCAAGCAGTCTTGTTATGCGTTCGAAATGCTTTTCGTTTATAATTGTGTTCATATCGTCCATTTCATGTCCGGGAAAAAATGTCTCCAAAGCATGCTTATAAAGAATTATAAATTCATCTTTTATTTCTCTGTGAATGAAAAGATAATCCGGAGCCACACAGGTCTGACCCGCATTCAGTACCTTGCCGAAGGCAATACGCTTTGCGGCAAGCTTCAAATCTGCCGTTTTGTCTACAATAACCGGGCTTTTTCCTCCAAGCTCCAGGGTCACAGGCGTAAGATTCCTTGCGGCATTTTCCATTACCTGACGACCTGCCGCCGGGCTTCCCGTAAAAAATATATAATCAAATTTTTCCTCCAGCAGCATGGTGTTTTCCTGTCTGCCTCCTTCTACAACGGCTATATATTCTTCGGGATAAACCGACCCGAGCATTTGTGCAATGGCATGGCTGGCAGCAGGAGCATATGCCGACGGCTTTACAACAGCCGTGCATCCTGCGGAAATGGCTCCGATAAGCGGCTCAAGACACAATTGTATCGGGTAGTTCCATGGAGCCATAATCAAAACAACCCCATAGGGCTGAGGTGATATAAACGATCTGGCAGGAAAATGAGACAGAGGTGTGGGAACCTTTTTATCCCTCATCCATCCGGACAAATGCTTAATATGGAAGCGCAGCTCCTCTAAGACTATTCCAACCTCTGTCATATACACTTCCGAAGGGCATTTGTTCATATCCTTTTTCATTGCTTCGTTAAATATATTTTCATTATCTTTTATGGCATCTTGTAATTTACGGAGCATTGATATCCTGAATTCAAAACTTCTTGTACCGCCCTCCCGAAAATATTCTCTTTGCCTTTCAACTAAGCTGTGAAAATTCATTTCCTGACACCTCAACCTTCGTATGTAAATATTTAAAGTTTTTCTTATTGCACTTGTAGAGTCTTTTGAACACCTGGTAGTTTCTTTCATATACTGCTCTTGTTTTTTCATCCGGTATAAAGGACTGCTCAACGGAAACATATTCCTTTACCGTCTCAAGCTTTTGGATAATTCCAAGACCTGTACCCATAACCGCCGCCGCACCTACTGAACCCACATTCTGTGGATTTGCGGTCACATCAACCCTGTGTCCCGTTATATCAGCCAGCATTTGTGCCGTAACGGGAGAAAGAGCTCCACCGCCTACAAACCGTATAGTATCAGAAACATCTATTTTTCCCTTCTGGCACTCAAGCATCCATTTCAGATGGTAGCATACACCCTCCACCACAGCACGTATAAGCTCAGTCTTGCCCGTATCGAGGGTAATGTTGAAAAATATCCCTGAAGCATCAGGGTCCTCAAAGGGACATCTGTTTCCGTGAAGCCACGGGGTAAAAACCACTCCCCCTGCTCCCGGTTCTATTTTACTTATGGTTTCCATCAGATAGTCGTACAGGCTTGTATACAGAGTTTCCTTGCTTTCAGCCACGTGTCTTTTTTCCAAATATATGTCTATTTCGTCCAGGGCAAGGTGATCCTTCACCCATTCGAGACACTTCCCTGCGGTTTCCATTTCCGCAAAATAGTTGTAATGCTCACTTTGCGCTCCGACAATCGCAGCAATCATTTTTGATACATCAACTTTTTGTCTGTCCACAATTGTCGACACCCATCCGGATGTTCCTAAGTATATGTGAGTATCTCCCGTCTCAACACAGCCTGCTCCTATTCCTATGAGAGAGGCATCGCCTCCGCCTCCGAACACAGGTATATCGTGTGCAAGACCCAATGCTTCGGATGCTCCCCGGGTAAGATATCCTGCTACGTCTGTTGATTTAATCACATCGGGAAGATGCTCCGGCCTGACTCCGTACATTTGGCAGAGTGTTTTGCTCCAGCCTCTTTTGACCTCTCTGGTATCATACAATAGCGTTGCAAATGCAGAATCCTCCGTCATTACAAATTTCCCGGTACATCTGCAAATGAGATATTCCTTTACATCCAGCCATTTATGAATTCTTTTGAAGTTTTGCGGCTCATTGCGCTCCACCCATTTATATTTCCAGACCGGATCCTTTACGCTAATGGAGGCAGCCCCCGTTATAATCAGACTTTTTACAAGCTTGAATACATTGGCTCCCGCGACCTGAATCCCATGTGAGATACCTTCCTTCATTTCCCTGACGGCACGCTGATCCATGTAGCTCATGGGGCTTCTGACAGCGGAGCCGCTTTCGTCAACCAATACAAGTCCCTGCATTTGCGAACAAAAAGATATACCCTTTATATCGGATGGTTTTACATCTGCAGAGTCAAACAGCTTCCTTGTGGTGGAGCACATGGCATTCCACCATTCATTTTCATCCTGCTCCGCCCCGCCATTTTCAACCATGTAAAGGCCGTATCCCTCATGCACGCCTGCTATGAGCTCTATTTTTTCACCTATGCCGAAAAGGCAGGTTTTAACACCGGTAGTTCCTATATCATAAGCAATTACATATATCATATCCATATCCTTTTCTTTGTGCTCATCACATCTGATCTCTATGAACAATCTCAGACCGGCTGAAGGTAAATGCAGATTCGATAAATTTCAACAGCTCTGAAACCATCATTTCATCATTATCAAAATCTTCCTTGCAATATACCCTTGCTCTTTCGGTATAATAATCACAGCAGTAGGAAAACTGCAGCATGGTCAGCAGATTATCAAAGAAAAATGCAAAGAGTCTCGGGTTAATATCCTTCCTTATGTCTCCATCCTTTATGGCTCTTTCGATAAATTCCGTATACACCCTTGCGGTCATGCTTTCTATCTCGGCAGCATACATGGACACATATTTCCTGCCGTTTTCCGAAGCAATCCTATTGTACATTTTGATATAAACACCGTATTCCCTTGAGTAGTCCTGCACCGCACGTATCATTCTTTCAGCCCGCACTAAAAGCTTATCGTTGCTTTGTGTTACCTCATTCAATACGGATTTCAGTATATCGAGGCTTTTTCTCAGGCAGGCATGGAAAAATTCTTCCTTATTTTCATAATATTTATAAAGAACTCCGACGCTTATCCCTGCCTTTTTTGCAATTGTGTTGACATTTGCGCCCTCCGGTCCCTTTTCGGCAAATTCCGCTATTCCGGTTTCAAGCAGTTCTGAAAGTTTTTCCTCTGTCAGTTTTTTTAACATATTTAACCTCGTTGTTCTTTCATCTTAGAATATTTATTTTTATAGACAAATCGTTGTATATGGGCATCCATAGTACTTAAATAATCTGTTTTGTTTATCGCCGCAGCATACAAATCGGCAGCACATCCCTTCCTCAGAATCATGGCGACCGCTTTTGCGTCGCTTTCGGTTTTTCCTGTGCAAAGAGCACCTTCATTCTCTAACAAAACAGCATTTTTGTTCCTTAATTCCTTTGCTATAGCCCTTGGATTCAGCAGGACGTTTTTTACTGTCCTTATATTCACACCCACGATCTGCACAAGGTCATCCATAAAGGGTCTTAACTCCCGTCCGCTGCTGCTGACTTCCACTATCTCATCGTCAGTTGAATGTATAATATAAAGAGCATTGCAGGATTTATAAATTTCGGCATGAAGGACTGCTGCCTCAGGTGCCGCTTCCGGCAGTTTTTCTATCAGATATTCTGAAGATTTGCCGTTGCATTGAAGAATAAACTTGTTTCCTTCACGGCAGCTGCTTCCGTAATCGCGGATTCGCTCCGCATTTTTTATATTTTTACCGCTTTTATTTTTGCCGCATGACTGCTCATATATATCCTTTGACATTTTTTCGAGAGTCTGTGCAATTTCAAAAGAATTATCAAGATCCTCGCCCATGCAGATTGTTCCGTGATACTTCATCAAGACAGCCTTACACCCGGGATTGACGCGAAGTGAATTGACAACATTTCTCCGCAGCTTCCCCGTGGATGACATCCCATAAGCCGCACATGGGACAATATCTCCTAATATCTGTTTATACTCATCATTGACCGGCACAATGTCTTTCCCCTCAATACTGAGGACAGAGGCCATCTGCTGATGTGTATGAATTATATAATTTATATCCGGGCGCAGACTGTAGGTGTCCGCATGTATTCCCTTTTCGCTGGAGGGCTTTATATCTCCCTCATAGGAACAATCGGCAATATTGACCTCCACTATCTGCTCAGTTGTAAGTGTTTCATACGCAAGACCGCTGGGGGTTATGACAAATTTGTCGTCGGAAATACGGGCGCTGATATTGCCCCATGTCCTTGCAATAAGACCGCTTTCCGCCAATATTTTTCCTCCGCGTATCACAAGCTCTTTTGCTTCTTCAATTGAATACTTCATAATTGACTCCATTCCTTACACTGTCAGGATAAATCCAAAGGTCCGCATTTGGATAAAACACGGTCAAACCTTGACAACACATCGTCTATCATTTCCTCCGTGTATGCGGCACTTGTATACAATCTTGAACCGGCTAATGTTACAATTCCTTCTGCCATATATGCGGCTCCCATGTGCTCCATTTCCTTCTGACGTATACTTGTTTCCTTTAAAATATCAGGTATCTTCCACGGTCTTTTCCAATCCACGGAAAAATGCATGGTTCCCGCATTATCCAGGTGACAAATCGAGCCCTGATTAAATGCCACAAAGGGCAGCTCATATTTCCTGATTATTTCCTGCAAGCCCTCAGTCAGGCGGTCTCCCATGCGTCCCGCAGCCTCACAGGCATTTGTTCTTTCAATTTCGCACAGAGTGTAATAGCCTGCTACGCAGGATATGGGTGTTGCCGCCATTGTACCTCCGCACATAGCCTTGGGGATTTTCTTGCCGGACGAATCAAGACCTGCGCCTAAATGAGCCATACAGTCCTTGTGTCCGCCCACACCTCCTGCACCGGGATAGCCTCCCGCAATTATCTTTCCGAAAACCGTCAGATCCGGGTCTACGCCAAAATATCCCTGAGCGCCGCTCGGTCCGATACGAAAGCCTGTCACAACCTCGTCAAAAATCAAAAGTGCCCCATACTGATGCGCCAATCTTTCCGCTCCCTGTATAAACTCCCTGGAAACAGGACGAGTACCGCTCTCCGGTCCCATGGGCTCAATATATACCGCTGCGGTTCCGCCGTACAGCTTATTTTTTCTCAGCTTTCTTTCAAGGTCATCCAGATCATTTGGGAAAAATTCGTCCGTGTGCTTGAATACGAAGTTCGGCACACCCTTTGACATCATACCCTTGGTGCCGGGTACACGCATACCATAGGCAAGCTGATCAGACCATCCGTGATAAGCTCCTCCCATTTTCAAAATATTCTTCTTTCCCGTTTTCAACCGGGCAATACGCGCCGCACACATACATGCTTCCGTTCCCGAGCCCAGCATACGGAACATATCCACAGAAGGCACCATCTCAGATATTTTTTTGGCAAGCTTGTATTCATATTCATGAAAAAGACCGGTCGAGGGTCCGCATGTATTTAAAAGTTCGATTACCTGTTCTCTGACAGCATCCGGATTACTCCCTAAAATTGTAGGTCCTCCTGCCTGCAGCAGATCATAATACCAGTTTCCGTCGGCATCGTACAGTCTAGCTCCCTCCGCCTTGGTTATAACGATGGGAAAGGGATAATTAAATGCAAGATTGTGCTGCACACCTCCGGGTATTATCTGCCTGGCTTCATCAATCATTGCCTTAGATTCAGTGCATTTTTTATTGAAATAGTTTTCGACGTAATCATGCAAAAATGTTTTCCGAATCGAATACACGGGCTTTTGAATCAACTCATCAAGCTGCTTGGTAACCTTTTCCGCATCAAGGTAATTATTAATTGCAAATCCATTGTAAGCCAATTTTTACACCTCCATCCTCGTGAATTATAATTCACGTCTTACGTACATTATATGCTGACATATATTTCTTGTCAAGGAATAAAACCCTTACCATTGGCATAATCTGAAAATCCTCACCTGTTTTAAAAAAGAGTCTTTGTTTTGCCTTAACGAAAAAGATAATTCCCATTTTGAATAAAATATTGATTTTGGGAAATAGAAAGTATATAATATAATTGAGGTGATAAATATGAAGTTAATTGATAGGCAAGATTATCTTAATAAACTTATAAATGTAATTGGTACACCTGATATTAAAGTTATTACCGGTGTTCGGCGTAGTGGAAAGTCAAAACTATTAGAGGCTTTTAAAGAATATATCTTGGATAATATATCCGATGCCAATATTATTCAAATAAACTTTAACCTTACAAGGTTTGAAGAATTGAAAGAGTATCACGCATTGGAAAATTACATTGAATATGCTTACGAAAAAGAAAAGGAAAATTTCATATTTATTGATGAAGTACAGATGTGTCCTCAGTTTGAATTGACAATCAACAGCCTGCATGCTATGGAGAAATATGATATATACATCACCGGTTCAAATGCCTTTTTATTGAGTTCTGATCTGGCAACACTCTTTACAGGAAGGACCTTTGATATAAAGGTATATCCGTTTTCATTTAAAGAATTTGTGCAATATTATTCATTAACAGATTTAGATTCTGCTTTTGACCGATATATCAAAGAGGGTGGTATGGCAGGTTCTTACTTGTATAAAGAGCCTGAAGCTAAATTCGATTATATTGCAGATGTTTTTGATACTCTCATCGTGCGAGATATTCGTCAGAAATATAAAATCAGGAACACTGTCCTGATGGATAGAATATCAGAATTCTTGATGGATAATGTTTCCAATCTGACGTCAGCAAGAAATATTGCAGATTCTCTCACTAAAAATAAAGAGAAAATCAATCATAAGACTGTGGGAAGCTATCTGGAATACTTGTGTAATGCTTTTGCTTTTTACAAGTTCAGACGATATGACATCAGAGGTAAAAGATATCTTTCCTCTAACGATAAATTTTATTTGAGCGATCACACTTTCCGTTATGCGAAACTTGGTACAAAGAACTTGGATTATGGTCGTGTACTTGAAAACATTGTCGCTATTGAACTTCTGCGCAAAGGGTATGAAGTCTATATTGGTGTTCTTTATAAGAAAGAGATTGACTTTGTAGCAGTAAAAAGAAACGAGAAAATATATATTCAGGTTTCAGATAATATTAGTGATGAAAAGACTTTTGAACGAGAAGTAAGTCCTTTGTTAAAAATAAAAGATGCTTACCCTAAGATGCTGATAGCAAGAACACGACATGAAGAATATCAGTACGAGGGTATAAAGATTATTGATATTGCCGCTTGGCTGATGCAGAAATAAATTGCAGGCATTAATACATTTAACTGCTGATGGTTCACAAATGGCTTGCGGGGATTGACCTTTAACATTTATCTGATTGTGATTACAATTATACTTTCTTAAATCATTTTAAGGTCCGTCCCTAAAATGTCGTCCCTAAAATGTCCATGTTTTTACATGTATTCTTTTAATTCTCCCCTAAATGCGGTGTGGCGCGGGTATTTTTTCAAATAATTATCAATAATAATTCTCTTTGCCGATTGAATCCCCATGGATTCCTTAACTTCACCCAAAGCAGCCACCAGTAAAGCGGCTTTGCCATAACTTTTTCTGTGTTGTCCGCTTACTATTGCATCTACTCTTTTATTTATTAAGGATTCAAGCCACTTAATATAGGAACTTGCTTCATCTTCAGGCATATTATAATTAGATTTCCACATATTAAATACATGCCAAAAAACCTCTCCGCTTTTTTGTGTACTCGTCTCAGTTTCAAATGCAGAGTTTTCCGTCATAAATATAAGATTTTTACCGGTAAACGAACACGCATGGGCAGAAAAATATTCAGCAATATTTTTACACGCTTTTCTCAAATCCGTATCTGCATATAAGTACAAAAGCATAGCATCAACACCATAGACTATAAATTTACCGCTCCATCCCAGTGGGTTTTTCTGCTTCATGCACCAGTTCTTAACCTCACTAAAATGACCTGAGAAAAAATTTAAAAGCTTGTAGTCAATTTCATATATATTATTTATATCTGTTTCAGAACTTTTTTCGTAATAGTACCGGTCAGTCATAGTCAATTCTTCTATTGTTTTTTCGATAGACTTTTTATATTTGATTGTGGCTTCTTTATCTGCAAAAATCCTCAAATAGTTAGCAATTGTTGAGTCCGAGCAAAATGCTTCATACCAGCATTCTCTCATATATTCAAAATCGCTGACACCCCAGGAAGCCTGTGAGGTTTTAATTGCAATTTCTCCACGTATTTTCAAATCATTGTCTAATCTATCAAGAGCTTCCTTTCCAATTTCTTTCATTCGCTCATAATTATGAGTTTTCTCACATTCTACAAGTGCTGCCAGATATACAGAAGGGTGCTCCTTATAACCTTTTCTTGCAATTTCAACCAATCCATCAGCACCCTTGTAATAGAGCATGCCCTCTTTTAAAAGGCGTGAAGCAGTGTCTCCTTTCTGCTGCAAAAGAAAATCTATCCAGGATTGCAAGAACATGTCAGTGTCCTTCAGTTCTTCTCTGCCCTTGCTGAAAATATCTTCAATACGAATTTCATCAAAATACGGATAGCTAAAATACACATACAAACTTCTTGCCCGTTCTTCTGCAGGTTTAATCTGATACTCTGAATATAACACCTCTAAGGCAACTGTTTTTAAATTAATACCGGTTAATCTTTCCCCGATTATTTCTTCAAGGTCAAGCTCTATGCAATCACCGCCATCCTCGTCTTCAGCAAGGTAAGTCGTATCCATAATTAATTTATAAACCAATACAGCCTCCTCGTATCTGCAATCATTCACACAATCATGTGCAAATAACGCAGCATCCTCAATTATACTTCCAATTCCTTCTTCATCCTCGTATTCCCATATCCAGTCACTTTCCCAATATCCGTAAGTATAATCTTCATATCCCCGAGCCGAAAAACACAGTTCGCCATTTTCTATTTTTTCAAAAGTATTAATTATTTCCGTCATCTTGTTTTTCACTTTTTCATCAGATATAAGTTTTTTATAACCACTCTTAACATGACTGCTACTTTTTTCATTTTTACAGCAGCAGTCATTAAGAAGCTGAATAAAAGCTTCTCTCTTGTTTTTAGGTGTCTTCCTTGCAATATTATGTAAGCAACTTTTTAATTCATCTATAGTCATACCGTTAAGCATTTCATCTGATTTTTCAATAAATAATTTATGATTCATAACTCCTCCTGTTTTTATGACTGTTTATTGATATTATCGCGATTTATAGCTTTTCCAACTTCTATATATTATGCGCACATTCTGCTTCTAAGTCATTCAAAACTTAATATACTCTAAACTATCTATCAATAAAGACATTTACCGTTTCCTTCAACTCATCACTGAATTCTTCGAGATTTTCAAAACTGATTGCACCATCATTTATAAGGGAAATAATGTTATTAATAAGATTCGATCGACTCATTTCCAGTTGAACGCCAGTCTTCTTCCTATCTTCCTTTATTCTCTTGTCCAGCCTCCAAAACTTTTCTGATGGATTAGTGTCTTCACTTAGTAATTCTATATACTCCTTATTGAGCCTGTCCATATATGATTCCTGCCAATCAGCAATTTTATTTTTAAAAAGCGTCCAGTCCCTTTTTGTAAATCTCTGCTCTTGCATAACCTCAAGCCTCCCTCTATTTATGTATATTTCATATCGATTTATAATTTTCTTGGAGTCAAAAACAATTTTATAGAGTGCGCAGTTCATCATATGATAGCGCCTTCATTTTATTGATATCCAAATCCTGTCCTCCTTTATTCAATACTGTTTAATCTTTCAAGCCACTTTAATATGCAACCACTTTGAAAGAAATCCAGTAATACTCCATCACTAAAACGTTCAGCCCTGACAGCACCCATAATAAGTGCCAGTACACACTGTGCATTCAAGTCTGAAACATTGGCATTTTTCATAGATTCAGTACCCCATTCAATATTATTGTCTCTGAGAATATCTCCATAACAGTTAAGACCAATTTCTTTGTTGTTTTCTTCGAAAGCATACACATCATCGATAAAGTTATGTACTACTTCGGAATATGACACAAAGGGCTTTTTTTACCTTAATTTGCATTTAATCCAAATGCCCTGCTCCCTAAAGTTTCTTTCCACCAAGATTCACGTGCCAATATAATATTCTTGTCTGTCCTTGCATTGTAGTTTTCCAAAATTGAATATTGAAAATTCTTCTTAACATAGTCAATCCCAAGCTTATCGACAATTAATCTAAGCAGTTTATTCCCTCCATGACCATCATTTATATAGCTTGTCCAGCGCTGCAGCAACATGCCATTTTCACCGTATGCTGATCCTACATATTGACTGCCGCTTTCTTTGTCAACTATCAGATACACTGCCTTTTGATTTTTTAATGCAGCAACCCAATCTTGCTTTTGTCTTTGCACTATAGTTGATAACTGTCCATAAGATAACCTAACTTTATCATATCCCGGAAAATCTATTCCATCAAATACATTTGGCAGAATCTGTGCTATCTCTAACTCATCAATAACATTTTTTAAGTGGACAACTTGTGTTTGATGAGTTTTCTTATATTTTATTATTACACGGCCAAAATACGGACTATATTCTTCTAACATCTCTCCATTATAATTAACGGCATTAATTACACCAAATTCACAAGTAACCTTCTTTATTGTTGAAAGCAGCCAATTATCCGCAGATAGTTGAAAAAGGCATAATAAAATATAGGGGGCGGACAAGCCCCCTGTACACTCTTCCAAATCGCTTACTTTTTCTTTACAGGAATCCACAGTTCACTGTAATAGTTCTCGTCCTGCACTCCGATCTTTTGTTTTCTATATCCTTCTTCTACTTCTGCGGTCAATTTTTTATCCGGCTTATTTCATATACATTTCTATAAAGCGCTGAAGAATTGCTGCTGTTTGAGCACGCTGCGCATTGTCTCTTGGCATGAGTTTGATGCTGTCCCCGTTAATCAATCTTTCTGCATTTGCCCAGGTTATAGCCTCAAGAGCCCAGTCTGAAACCGTATCAGCATCGCTGTATTTTGCAAGAGAGGTTACTGCTGACACATCATAGCCCTTTAGCTTAGCGTAATTCATCAGAATTACCGCTAACTGCTCACGGGTGATTGCATCATTGGGACCGAACTTTCCTCCTCCGTAGCCATTTACGATCTTTTCGGCATATGTCCAGCGTACAGCATCTGCATAATAGGCATCGGCAAACACATCGTCAAATGGATTTCCAAATGCTGCAGGCTCTCCCTCAAGACGGTATAGTATTGTAACTATCATTCCTCTTGTGGTATCTCCACAAGGCGAAAACTGCATTGTCTCTGTACTTGTACCTGACATCAGACCCTTTTCATAAGTCCACGTAACACTGTCTGCAAACCAGTCGTTTTCTTTAACATCTGCAAATGGAATATCTGCTTTTGTTTCTTGTTCTTTGGTATCTGATTTAGAAACAGTAAGCTTAAGTACCGGATCCTTTCCTCCGTTCATATCAAAGGTGAAGGTATGCTCTCCCTTATCCAATTCAACTAAAAATTCTTTTTTAATGGTAACAGTGCTTCTGCTGATGGTATAGTCGATACCCTTCACAAGAGCCCTGCTCTTCAGCTTTATGTCTGAAAGGGTATAGCTGCCTGAGCTCAGGGTTACCTTAATATCCTCATTTTCAGCACCCTCTGTATTTTTATCAAATTCCGCTGCCTTCGGTGTGATAGACCCATCGGTTTTCACACTGCTGCCTCCGCTGCTGCTGCCGGAGCTTTCCTTTATATAGGTAGCTTCAACAGTAACTGCTTCTGCCAGCATGGTGAAGGTGGTGGTTCTGCTCCTGCTGTTTGCAAGGTTTACAGTGCCTGACTTAACAATCCATTTATCAAAGTCATATCCGCTGTCTGGGGTGGCGGTCAGGGTGATTTCGGTGCCTGCTTCAGCTGAGGATGGACTTGCACTTCCTGTGCCGTGACCGTCATTCTGCACGGTGATGGTATAAGCAGGTGCAGAAACACCTACGCTCCCGATTTGGACGGTGTTTGGGCCATCGGTGTAGAGGAGTGAGCCTCCGCTTGTTTCGGTTCCTTGGTCGGCAGTCATATCGGTGCTTCCTACAACAATGAATGGAGTTCCCGCTGTAAGACTGCCGGTAATTTCCACCTTGCCATTTGTATCACTCTGCGCCCCCTTGCCGGATGACACCACGTTGCCGTCTACTTTAATCGTGCTGCCGGACGCATGAATGCCAAGACAGTTGGTTCCCCGAACGGTTATATTGCCGGTAACAGCAACGGTTGTTGCACCATACGCCCGGAGTCCAGCAATAGAGCTATCGCCGTCGACAGTGATATCACCGTTTACGGTAACCTGGGTGCCGGGGTTTGACCAAACGTCCACACCGATTCTGCCCGCCGTTATGTTACCGCCGACAATGACCTTGCCGTTCTTTGCATTAACTTCAACGCCGTTGCCATTGCCCACGGTGATGCTGCCGAGTACGGTGACAGTGCTGCTGCTGTCCAAATAATCGCCGCTGCCAACCATATTCACACCGGTGCTGTCACCAGCCACCACATTGTGGACAGTGGCTTTGGTGTTCATGCCAACGGCGGATATGGCTGTCATATGGCTCTTTATGTTAAATTCGCCTGTTCCTGAGCCGATCAGATTTAGCTTGCCGCCATCGATCACCATGAGCGCGGGAGTGTACGAGCCATCGGCGCTTGTGTCAAGCAGAAGGTTATGATCCCTCAAGTCGAGGTTGATTGTCTTTTTTTCCACCCTGATGTGCTTGGTATGGGTGATGCTTTGCAGCATTGTGATTGTGGCACGACCGCCAGCAGGCACAGAGGCAATCGCAGCATCCAAAGAGGTAAACTTCTGAGCACCAATCGTGCAGATAGCAGATGCTTCTTTGATCCAAACAATATTATCGCCATTTCTGTACTCCTTGTATTCGGGCTTGATGCTGGTGGGTTCAAAGTCATCTGCGGTTTTGGGAACTACAGGATATCCAACCTTGATATACGCTTGGTCACCAGAGCCTGTCGGATTGTAATGCAAAGCCCCCCCGATGGTGACATTGCCGCCGTTTTGGGCATTAACACCGCTGCCTTGGGTAGTCACATTCTTTCCTATAGTAATATTGCTTGCATTGCTATAAACGGCTGTAACCATTTGCATTGCATCTGTCCGATTTGCCGTCACATTGCCGCCTATTGTGACATTGGCATAGCCGCCTACGCTGACTGCCTCCACTTCGCTCCAAGCGTTCACGTCCTGACCCGTTACAGTGACATCACCCTCTACGGTTACCTTGGGAGTGCCGATGCCCGAGGCGCTGCCAGCCATTACCGCATATTGCCTTGCTGTAACATTGCCGCTGATATGAAGCTCGCTGCCTCCCGATGCCCTTACTCCGTAGTCGGAACCCACTACATTGAGCTTGCCGCTGCCGGTGCAGCTCACCTTTCCGTCGTCAAGCACCCACAGCCCGGTAGAATTGGATATTCCACTGGTGTCTATGGTCAAATCAAAGCCGCCCAGTGCAAAGGTGATGCTCTTGCCGTTAATCACCACGGGTTCATGATGCGTGATGCTTTGCAGCAGCTTTATGGTCTCGGCGGTTTTCACCGCCGTCAGCGCAGCATCCAGTGTGGCATATTGTTTTTCACCTATTTCGCAGACCTTGCCGGATGGTACGACCACTCCCTTGACCCGGACTACACGGTCGTTATCGTCGGTATATTTGGTGTAACCGGAAAGGTCGGGGTCCGCAACACCATCACTCTTGAGTTTAATCGTACTGCCGAGCTTGATATAATTTACTGCCGTTATATCACCATCAATTCTCACACTTCCGGCTTCCTTGATCCATGCGCCGGTACTATCTGCTCCGGTTGTGGTGATGTCTTTTTGGACGACAATCCTACCTTCGGTTACAATTTTTGCACCGCATGATTCAGCTTTAATATCGCCATATACCACAATATTTGCGTCACTTTCAGCTTCCGCCCCAACGTCTGTCGCATTAACGTTGCCGCGAACCGTAACGGTGCTTCCGCTTCCAAAAGCATAAATCCCTGTATGTGGTGCATTCACATTCCCTTGCACAACAACGCTCGATGTTTTTGGTTGGACACTTGTGGCGTGAATTCCGATGCCATGCGGCTGGGTTGCTGTGGCATTGGTCACGGTGGCGGAAACGGCTTCGCCATTCCCCACCATCACTCCAATACGACTACCGGTGACATTAAGCTCACCTGTAGTAGAAATTAAACTGACACTTCCGGTTACTTCAAGACCGGTCAGATAATTATATTCGGTTGCTATTATATTCAGTGTATATTGCCCCACATTGAATGTGACTTCCTTGGAAATGGTAATACTATCGTTATAGTCGATATTTGCCATTAGCTTAATGGTATCACCGTCTGATAAGGCATCCAACGCATCCTTCAGCTCATCAGGAGTGCTGACCTCAATGACGGTAGACGGTGTGTCCGCCTGCTTGACCCAAACAACGCTGTCTTCGGGGGCGGTGTAAGACGGGTGCATATATGTGTGGTAACCTGACTGTGTGGTGGGCAGTATTTTTTGGTCAATCTTAAAATTTGCCCCATTCACTCTAACGTAGTTTTCTGGTTTTACTACGCTGATTACACCGTCAACGGTAATTTTGCCATTGCTGCTCGCAAATACGCCGACATCGCCGGTTTCGGTGCCGTTCGTGGTGGCATCCCCCTCAATATGAATGGTACTGTAAGATTCAGTTTTAGCCGCAAGCGAGTTACCTGTAGCATCTCCCCTTACCGTTATGTTGCTACTCTGCCATGCCACAACGCCATCGCTGCCATTTTTAACAGCCTCGACATCACCTAAAACAGTAATCTCAGAGTTGTCTACAGCAAATGCGCCGTATCCGTTTTCACCGGTGGCGGTGGCATTGGTAAGCATAGCTGTGGATGAGCCGTTTGCTCTCACCCCATAATAATGCCCGGAAGCATTGAGTTCGCCCGTGGTGTAAAGCAGCGTAGCCGTACCGCCGTTTTTCGCCTCAAGTCCACATCCGGTACCTGAAGTATCTGAATTTGTTATATTTAATTTGTATTGCCCCACATCAAATGTCATGGTGATACCATCAATGACAATCCCCTTATTATAATCGATATTTGCCGTCAGCTTGATGGTGTCGCCGTCTACCAGTTTATTTATCGCATCCTCCAACTCTACCGCTGTCCCGACTCCGATTTCTGCAGACAAGCCATATAGCATACCTCTGTTCTGAATCTCATTTGCATCGGAAGGCGTAGCAGGATTGTGCTCCAGCCCGGTTTCCTCTTCATCTGAGGGCGTGGCTTCCGGTGCATCGCTGTCTGCCGGAGGGGATGGCTCCTCAAGCGGCATGCCGCTGTCCAACATCTCATCTGTCGCCGTCCCTTCGCTCACGCCAAGCGGCTGTTCATTTTGAACGTTTGTCACCGTGGGCTGTTCGCCCTCCAGCGCATAAGCCTGCGTAGTACCTATTGGTGCCGCCATAAACATGACTGCTGCCAATAGCATGGAAAGAGCTTTGTAAAGCCCTTTTCTTTGATATTTAAGCATAATAATCTCTCCTATATACGATTTTAGTCTTCTTCCGGCTCCGCTTTTGAGAGCGTGATACTGAACCCTGCGTCTTTTTCGTAGGTGATCATCACGCTGATATCGCTGTCATTTACCGCTGTATAAATCATGCCGGTGCCGGTGCTCATCTCATAATTTTCTCCGGTAAAGGCTGCCTTGATTTCTTCCAGATAAGCCGAAAAATCTTCGTCTGAGGTATCCTCTATCATAATAAACAGCGAATCTTCAGCTTCCATCACCGAGACAATCTTACCGCCCTCGAATACGGGAATATGGCCTACCAGACCCGATGTGGGCCATTCGCCAGCTCCAATAGTCAACTCCTGACCGTCCTCACCCTTGACGACCACCTTGTCGCCATCAATGTCTGCATCCACACCGGCGTCCTCAAGAATTTTTTCCGCAAGCGCTTCTCCTGCCTTTTCCTCTGCTTTTTCTTTTGCCCCGCATCCGGCAAGCGATAGGGTCAGCAAAAGAGCCAACAGCCCGATTAAAAGTTTCTTCATCTTCCTCTCTCCTCCCAATTATTTTAAGATATTGAATGTTCCGATTAGGGGCAGACAATGAGCGGCAGGAAGAAGAGCAGATAGGAAAGACCGGCCATAGTTTTTCCCTTTTCAATGTCTTCTGGCATATAGCTATTGTCCTTTCCTTGAGGCGTTTCTTTGGCTGCCTCCTTATTTTCATGTTCTAATTTGTTGTTTTGCTCTTTCATCTTAGTTCCCTCCCTATTCAAATGGTAAAAACAGCTACGCTGTGTATCACCAAGCCGTCCTCGGCTGAAATCGGAAATACAATTGCTTTACGATAGTTTTTTGGTGTTGAATCCTTTTTTCTCTTTTGTTCCGGAAATCTAAGAAGCGGATTCTTCAGGTCATCCAGAAAACAGGTTTCCCCGGCGAAGGCTTGCCGGATGGCGCTCGTCAGCGCAATATTATCGGAGATGCAGTGATAAATGTTGAGCCTGCCAGCCCCAAGGTCTTCCGGGTTTGCCCCGGTTTCTGCGGCAAAGGCATTGTTGACCGTCTCCAGAATTCCCTGCGGCATAAATACCGCAATGGGGTATGGACAGAAATCAATGATTTGTGAAAACAGACCTTCGTTTGCAGTAAGCATCTGGAACCGCCGGATCATCTGATCGTGATATTGTACCTTCTCCTCCAGCTCCTTTTGAATCTCCAGCAGTTCCGACAGCAGTTGTTCTTTCGTTTTCTCACCCATGGAGCATATCCTCCTTTCCACCTTTATTTATGTTCATGTTAATGGAAAATTTTCGAATTAGATAGACGCTATCCGACCCAGTTTAGTAAGAAAAGGACCATTCGGTACAAAATGAAAACCAGACCTTCGGAAATTCCGAAGGCCTGGTTTCTATCACTGCCGGAGCATTCAGCTCTGTTGTGCATTTTTTCGATATTGAGACGGAGAAAGTCCCGTTTTTTCCTTAAATACTTTTGCAAAATGACCATTGTAATCCAAGCCACAGGCAGCGAATACCTGGGATATGGACAAGTTTGAATCCAATAATTTATCTTTGAGCCGGCTGACCTTAAAGTTGATGTAGTAATCGTGAGGCGTCATCCCTGTATGTTTCTTAAAGAGCCTTGAGAAGTGGGTTCGGCTCAGACACGCCGCTTTCGCCGCTTCGTTGATATCAAAGGTGCCCAGCCAGTGGGTTTCTATGTACTCCTTCGCTTTCTCGATTTCCTCCTTGCCACGGTAGACCCTTCTGACAGTCTGAATGCCAACAACATAGGCGACCTGTCCCGCATCATCAAGGATAGGGAAGTTTGTGATGTCTTGATACATGGCTTCCATATCGTAGTCCTGCACGCCAAAACGCTCGGCCAGAACACTCAGAGGAATCTTAATATCTGGGCAATAAATGGTCTCCCCCCGAAATGCCCGCTGCAGCACGCTAAGCGGAATATTGGAGGTAACGGCAGGGTCTTTTAAGACATTATACTTTCCAATGATGGTTTCTTCAAGCACTTCCCTCGTGATTCCGTATTGCCTGCGCACGGCCTCATTGACAAACACAGTGGTTCCGTCAGAGGCAAAAACGTGAATCATATAGGGAAACAACTCAATTGCCTTGGCAAGTAACGCTTCCTTATCAGAGTTAAAAAAGGATTGGAAGGAGTACCCCAAGCCATTTTGATTATCTTCATAGTTCGTCATCATATGCTATGAACTCCTTTTTACGAATTTTTCGCGGGTCGGCAGGCTTTTTTGCATCACTTTGAATCATCCATGATTTTCCGAAACGAAACACGCCTTGGATGCGACCTTCTTCGCAAAGTTTTTGCACTCGCCTTTGAGAGATATTCCACTTAACAGCCGTTTCCCGCACAGTAATGAAATCCATTGAAACGCTCCTCGTATCATGAAGGTTTGTTCTAATTATATACGCTATTACGAATGGATTCAATATAAATTTATCTGTCAATGTAGCAAAAAAATAAACACCCTGACTCTAATCCGGTTTTGTAAGGGGTTGCACGGAACTACTTTAAATTTTCATTAGTTTTGATGATGCGGTTCACATATTGTCCCATTGCTCCAATCTTTTCTGCAAGCTGTGCCTGTGTGACTTTATTCTCTATACATTTTACCTTAGCATCAACTTCTATATTATTTTTCAACATACTCAAATCTCCTGTTTGATAGTTGACTAATTCTAATCCATATCAGATGATCTATTATACCTCTATTTTTGAATTTTTTAATGCGTTTGAGAGAAAAATAGACACCCTGCATTTTTACAGGGTGTCTATCATAGTGTTGTACACTCTCCCAAAGCGCTTACTTTTTCTTTACAGGAATCCACAGTTCACTGTAATAGTTCTCGTCCTGCACTCCACATTCGTACTTAGCAGGATCTTCATACATCTCGATACAGTATCCCGCTGCAATTTCGTAATCCTTGCAATTTGGTAACCACTCTGAGTAAATCTTTTTGTTCACGTCCTGCATTACTTGTGGCATTGCACCTTTGCAGGAAAATACTGCCCATGTAAATTTTGGAATAACCTTGGTTACAAATCCATCCGGAATATCCATAGCGGGATTATATTTATCCGCTATAAGATACTCAAACTCATTACCCTGCATAGATTCATCAGCATTAATGCCGTACATTGGGCATATTGCCTTGCCCGCTGACATCTGATGAAACTCACCCCAAAGTTTTGGTACGTCCTGCATTGCGTTCTCGTATTTGAACGTTCTTTTTAATCCAACTACGGTGAACCCGTCTTTTTCTGCAATCTTGTAATCCATAGAATAGCCTCCTTTTAAAGTAAATTTGATCGAAAGAGGAGCAAAGGATTTAATACTCGCTCCGTCTTTTCGCACAGCGGACGGTGTGCATCCATGAAAACGAACAAATGCTTTTGTGAAACTATCAGGAGAATCATAACCGTATTTTAGTGCAATATCTATGATTTTATCATCGTTTGCAGCAATTTCACTGCCCGCAAGAGCCAACCTGCGATATCTCATATAATCACCCACCGTAAAATCACATAGCATAGCAAAACCCTTTTGAAAATAAAAAGGTGAAATATGCACTTTTCTTGCTATATCTTCTATTGTGATTTCTTCAGTAATATTTTCTTCAATAAAGCTTATGGCATCACTGATGCATTCTGTCCATCTCATATCAATCACCTCCTGCCCGTGTATTCAATTATAGAATATTAGGAGTTTGCCTTCCCGACTTTTTGTGCAAAAATTTGTCTGTTCTTTTTCTCTTGGATACTCTTCTGTTTTAATATATAATTCAACTGCTTTATCAAGTATTCTTGCTGTCATTTCATCTTTCTTGTCAAAATTGATAACATCTTCTGTACAAACTTCTAAGACAGAGTATTTAGGCATCTGTTTTACTTTGCTATTCCATATATGACTAACCAAAGACTTTCTCTCGCCTTATAGCTTTACCTTATACATCAAAATTACGGTCTCAACATGCCTTGAGTAGACAATAATGATGTCGTAGTTATCTAGTAGTTCCTTGGCGGTAAGTTGTCTTTCTGAAAAATCCCCCCATTTAACAAAATACAGGATTTTTACATTCTCAAACACGCTTATTTGCTTCGTGTAGTATACAGCTTAGTGTTAAATTGTACTCAATAAAACTTTCAAATAATCGTGCCTTACTTGAAAGCTTTATTCGGCACAATTATAATCCAACTTAACGTTCAGTTACTTATTTATATGAATAATTCACTTCTGCAGGATCTGTAACTACAAAAAAACTATATACATTTGTATATTATCTTCAACTTTAAGAAGTATCAGATAATATATTTTATTTAATAGGTCATGCAGTGAGTAGCAATTTAGAAAAACAATTTTGTACTACCGCATATATTTTAAATCGAAAGAAAATCCATTATAGTACTCCTTAATTAGGAATAAATCCGGTACGATCTATTTCAGGATTTCCTGTAAAGTGATGATATGTAATGCCAATCAAGTCTTTTGGAGGCACTTCATTATCAAAAACAATAATTTGACAGCCATTGGATTCTTCCGCCAAATTATGAAAAAATGAGTCTTTTACACTCTTACTTACTTCTTCATTCTTTTCATTCTTATTTCTATCTTTTTCTTTATACGTAGTTAATGGAGAATCTAAAACAACAAATCCAGGATGCGAAAGTCCTCGCTCTATACAGTATTTCATAATAGATATAATAAATGCTGAATTTATAATTGCTCGAGCACCTTTACCATATGAAGCCTTGGCTTTATTACAAACCACAACATCATTTGATTTTGTATCAAAAGTAACTTTTGATATATTATCTTTTTGTATAAATCTCCAATTTTCAAGGAAATCTTTTATTAAATCACAAAATTCTAACAGTAATTCATCTGTTAATTTCTTGATTTCAACCTTGTTGGTTTCAACTTTAGTATTTTCGATTCGCTCAGTAAGCTCATTAATACGAGCAGTAGTGTCAAATAACTTTTTTTGATTTCTCTGAATTTCAACTACTTTATCTCTTATTTTTAAATAGTTTTCATAGTCTAATAATGTTTTTGAAATACTAGCGGCTTGTTCTTCTAACAGCCTATTGACATATTCAATATTCTTCTGTTCATTTTCTATAGCTTTCTCATATTTAGATAAATCCTCTTCAAAGTCCTCTATTGTTTCCTGTAAATCAATCAAATGAGTTTTAAGCTTTAACTTTTCCTTATCAATTGCTATAAAATATATTTCCTTATTAATCTTAGGTTCTTCGCTTCTCATCGGAGTATTACATATTGGACATTTTATATCTGCTAACTGTCCCGTAAGATCATGTGATTGCTCAATAAATTCCAGTCTTTCTATATCAGATTGATAGTTTTTTTTAAGTAATTTAAATTTTAATAAATTATTCTTGATTCTCTCTTTTTCATTTATAATGACATTAAGCTTCTCTACTGATTGATTCCGCTTATCTTCTTGCTTTTCAATCTCTATTTTCTGTTTATTAATCAATGACTCTAAACTCATAATTCTTTTATTTATTTCATCAAAATTATAACCTTGAATAAAGTTTTCCATTTTAGTCGTTTCAAGTCTTAAATCGTTACAAATAAGTGATAATTCATCTATCGCGCCTTTAAGTTGAGCTTTCTTAACTTCTGCACTTTCAGTTTTAACATATTTCTGATAATCTAAACCTGATAAAACCGTAAAAAACGATGCTACTTCTTTTGATGAATTTTTATCACGTCTAGTATCGCCCATGAAAATAGGAGAATTCTTCTGTACAATACGTGATTCATTCATCATCGACAGATAAGCAAATTTCCTAAATGTGAAAGCTTCTGTTTCTCCATTTGAGGGTTTCTTTAAAATATTCTTATAAGAACAATTGCATACTCCCATTAATTTAGATGACAAACTTTTTTTTGATTTAGAGTCGCTTGAAAGAACATTATAATCTGCTTCGGGTATATGCTCTATATCTGAATAAATATAATATATATTTGTTTTTTCACTTTCATTAAAACTTCTTTTTATAGTAATTGTTTGTTGTGATATCTTCTCTAAAATCTCTAATAAAACACAGTCATATCCTATCGCTTCATTTGGTTTTTCTGGAATATCCGTTGATCCCAAAATATAGTTTATACATTCATATGCAAATGATTTACCAGTATCTGAGGCTCCTGCTACAACATTCAAACCAGTTGCAAAACTCAATATAGCATCTTGTTTTGCTACGCCTTGCAATACCAACTTCTTTAACTCAAATCCAAAGCTATTCATTTTACCACCTACTATAAAAGTCTTTTTCAAACTCACCAACCCAAGAACCGATATTTTTATCAATATATTTATAAATTTGTTTATCCGAATAGTTGTAAAACTTCTCATCTACAGTTTTGATATTTTTCTTTAATTTATCAACATACCCATTTTGAAATAAAGTAACAAAGGAAGTAGTTAGTTGATTTTTTTCATAGTAAATTCCTGTTTTTGAGTATTTAATGCTAATTAATCCTTTTGAAATCATAAGATTTAGGCCATGGTTTACCATTACCCTACGAACAGCAATCTCTGAAGAATGATTTGGATTATCAGGGTGTAAACTTTCATATGCATCAGATATATCATTTAAGTGTAATGAAAAATAGTCATAATACATAATTCTTTGGGAACTCATCCTTTTTCCACATACATGCAAAATAAAAAGAATTCTCACTCCAACTTCCTCAGGTGAGTTAAATATTTTAATCTTCGTTTTTGTCATCTATCCAACTCATCTCCCCATCATTTACTAAGTCATGACAAATCCCACTCTTTTCCAAAATATTAATTTCGCCCAATTCTGTTGTCTTAATAGAAAGAACTTGAGACCTTGAGACTGTTTCATCTACTCTTTTTAAATCATCATCATAATTTGCTTCACAAGTAGCAACAATTCCATGATACACTTGATTTTTTAAGTGATCATAAACATCATCAATTATCAATTCATCCCTAGCAAATCTCTCTAATGCTCGTGCATTATGGAAACATTCTCTTTGACGTTTAAAATGATTATGTAATTTTTTCTTCGATTTAAGGCTTTCAACGTCTTTTATTTCCACATTTTCATGATTTGAATATACCTGTAGTAATTGATGAACATATTCCATTTTTATTTCTTCATTATCAAGAACTTCTTGCGGTTTTTTCACTCGTGGACGTTGCTTTAAGCCACCACCAAAGTGATATTTATACCAACTTGTTTTAGAAAACTGTTCCAGTAAAGTTTGAGGAGAAATCTCTGATACAATGCTAAAGTCGAATTGCATAATATATTCTTTCAATTTATCCGATAAAGGAAGCCCCTCTGATATAATTTTCTTTTTAGGTTTGCAATATTTATCCCAACTGTCAATCAACTGCTGATTTATTTTTTTTGGATGTTCTATTAATTCTCTTAAGTCTTGTCCTACACCGTTACTTGCTACAATAATATATTTTCTTGGTTTATTATACTTTCCAGTCATTGTGTAGTAACAAAGTTTTCCAAATTCAGACATATATACTGAAGGAGTTAATGGTTCTTTATATCGTTTGCACTGAAAAATATCAAATTTTTGCAAAGATTCATCAAGATAAGCAACAATATCTCTCCCTGAATCTTTTGATCCTCCAATTTGGGCTACATTTTTGTAATTCTCAAAATGAGTTAGATATCCTGATGCCCACTCACAAGCAATATCTTCAAATTCTCCTGACTCGATGGTTCGCAGACGAACTATTGGATCAATTGTTAAATCAAAAATTCTACTTGCATCTTTTGGAGTTTCATTAATTGGTAGTGGAATAACATTCATATGAGAAACACCACCTCATTATTAGGAATCTGATCTGTAATTTTCTTATGTTTTTGATGACTGGAGGAAGTTAAAGTTTTTTCTTTAGGAGTTATTCCGTTATATGTTGTATTAGTATAATTAAGAAATAATGTTTCAAGTAAAATCCTATCAATTCTAGAAATCCTGATCCACTCATTTTCCTTAAACAAGTTTTTTACCAATAATATTTTTCTCAAATTTAACTTTTTTATTTCAGTTTTAGCTATTTCTATTAGGTCATTAACATTCGACATATGTGTACCTCCAAAATAGAATAACGATATAAACAACATTGTTATTTTTATTGTATAACTTTTCCTATTAGTTTACAACATCAATTCAATATTTTAGACACATATTTACAAAATAATTAGATTTATATTTATATAATCTGGAGTAGGAAACACATCCTATTCATGTTTATTCTTTAAAAACAATGTATTTATAAAAAAATTTTATCCTATTAACTTGCATTACCTATGCTATTTCGATATTCCAAATTGCTTACATTTTCTTTATGGTTGCAACATATAAATCTTTTGGTTATGCTTCAACTTACTGAATAGATGCTAGAAGTGGAATTTCTCAGCAGAAATTCTGAAATGGTCAATTTTTGATAAAACCGCCATAACAAGATTCAAAGATTTACCTTTAACAGCATATATGTCATAATAATCTTATCTGCAAGAAAAGTATGTTTTGCAATAAAGTTTACAACATTTTATTCAATCATTGAAAACATCCAATCTGTATGCATTCTGTTATCATCTTTTTTAATAAATACAACCATATCATAGGTTTCCAGTTTATTGTACTTATATAATTTATTTATTGCTATAGTTGGGTACTTACAAACATAAAAAAAGACAGTAGAGTATTCTACTATCCAATAATTATTGTCTATATTAAATTATACAACCCCGAGTAATCGGGATGGAATGTTGCTATTCAAAACAATTTCTAACAAAAATCCAACAAATGCAATTACTGTTAATACGTCATTAATCATAGGCATCCCTCCTCGAATACTATCTACCATAACTTGTACCCATTCTCCGAGTAGAATTTCACAAATTTCTTTGTTCCAGGGCAGTACTTGATTATTTTACTACCTTTTTAAATAGCTGTCAATAAATTGCTTATATGCAAACACGGAGCAGAAGTTTCTTGTATCTTTCCTCTTTTGCAAGGCATAAAAACATCTTTCCAAATTACTTTCATCAACATAATCTAATAATATTTTTATAATCCATAAATTAGGTTTATTTTCAGTAACATGTATGACATGAGGTTTAAATATATTGTGAATTTTTGCTAATGCATTGATATTTTCATTCATTCTTTTGGACAAATTAAGTTTTGGGTATGATGCTATAACTTCACATTTAGAATTTAATATCAAATTTATTGCAGAATTAATATTTGTACAAATAAAATATACATCTTCCATTTTAGTTCCTTCAAAATTACAATTTTTTAAATTACAATTAAAAAAGATAACATTTTTTAGTTTTGAATTTCTAAAATCGCTGTTTTTTAAATTAGAATTGCAAAAATCAACCCCAGTCAAAGAAGCATCTCTATAATTGCATTTTGTAATATTTGATGCTTGATATCTTACATTTTCAAATGCAGTACCTTTATATATTAAGTTATGAATATTAGTTTGATAACAATATTTATTTTTAATTCCTTTATAACTCTTAGGCGAATTTTGTAAATCAAATCTAACTAATTTACCAACTTTTAATTTTTCTATACGTTTAACCTTAAGTATACGTTTATGTTTGCTTTTCCCTCTTTTTGTCACATGATCACCTCGATATAATAATATCAGAATTTAGATATATAAAAAAGCGGTATTCATATTTATTTATAATAAATTAGAAAATGATACCCATTTACATACGAGATTCTGTTAATTATATATAGAAAAACCGCAACCGTTGATATAACAATTACGGTATTGTAATTCCTATAAAATACTAACTTGTTCGCCTTTATATTAATCTTCGTAATAATCCACTTCCTGCATCATTACTATTCCAGAGTGAAATTGTATTTCTACCTTCATCCCTTTATGCACTCGGATGCTTTGTATAAGCCTTTTAACAAGTTCCTGATCAAATTCTCTTACCTTTGGGTTTACCGTGGACATAGCTTTGTCTAATGCCTCTACCCGCTGCTTATAGTTCTCTGCTTCTTTTTTCGCCTGTACAAGCCTTATTTTTGCTTTTTTAAGCTCATTAATCTGTTCTGATATGTATCTGTAGGCTTCATCAAAATCTTCGCTTACAGCTCCTTGTTTTGCGTTATCTTCGATAAGCTTTAGCATTTGTTTTTGTAGCACATCAATTTGGTCATCATACTCGGTTGTAATCCCTTCAGTACTATAATTTCCTATAACTCTAATGACATTTTCTCTGAATGCTTCTATAAAATCGCCACTATTTTCTACTACATCGTTGATAGCATTCATTATGGCATCGTGAAGTTGCTCTTCCTTTAAAGTGGGAGAATTTTTACATTTTGAACTTGTACCATTTTTTAGCCTGTCTTCACATCGCCATACTGCTGATTTTTTTCCGTATTTTGACCAGGTCTGTCTGCGATAAGCATGACCACATTCTGCACATACCATAAGGTCAGTAAGTACATACTTGGAACTGTATTTACTTTTTTCCTTTTTAGATTTATTTGTCTTCCTTGTAACGGCAGCTTTATTAAGACTCGCCCGTCTTGCTTTTTCTACTTGTACTTGGTGAAATAATTCTTTGGGAATAATAGCTTCATGATTATCTTCTATATAGTATTGAGGTGCATACCCTTCATTCTTTACTTTCTTCTTAGTAAGGAAATCTATGGTATAAGTCTTTTGCATACATACATCTCCGCAGAACTTTTCATTTGAGAGCATATTATTTATTGTTCCGGGATGCCAATGTTCTAATCCAGTTACGGTCTTAATTCCATCAGCTTCTAACCCTTTGGCAATTTGTAAAATGCTGCTACCTTCCAGGTATTCTCGGAAAATTCTTTTTACGATTACTGCTTCTTCAGGTACTACTATAAGGTTTCCATCTTCATCTTTTGTATAGCCTAAAAACTTTTTATGATTTACGGATATTATTCCATTTTCAAATCTTCTTGTTAATCCCCATCTTGTATTTTCACTGATGTTTCTACTTTCTTCTTGGGCTTGACTGCTGAGGATGGTTATAAGTAGTTCTCCTCCGCTTTCCATTGTATTTACACCCTCTTTTTCAAAAATAACGGGTATATTCTTTTCTTTCAGTTTACGGATATATTGGAGAGCATCTACGGTATTTCTTGCAAATCTACTGACGGATTTTGTTAGCAATAAGTCTACTTTCCCCGCCATACAAGCATCTATCATGGCATTAAAATCATCACGCTTTTTAGTTTGAGTTGCACTCTTTCCATCGTCTGCAAATATTCCGGCACATTTCCAGTTTGGATTACTGTTTATCTTTTCAGTATAATAATCTACTTGTGCCTCATAGCTGCCTTCTTGCTGTTCAAGTAATGTACTAACTCTACAATAAGCTGCTACCCTTAATTTTTTTTGTTCTACTCTTACATGCTTATCATATTTAATTTGTGGCGGTATGATTGCTACCGTCTTTTTTGCTACTGCCATCTTTTTCATCCTTTCGCTTGTATTCTAATTCCATTTTTATTATAATTCCGTTTATAAATTCAACCTCTACTTTTGCATCTTGATACACGGTGATATGTTTTATTATGGTTTCAAAGAGTTCTTCATCAAATTCAGATATTATTTTCTTATCTTGTAATGCCACTTTTATTTTTTCTGTATTATTTTTATAATCATCTACCTTTAAGCAGTTATACATGAGCTCTGCTCTTTTAAAAATTAGTAATGCAAGTTCTGTAGATGAATATTCTTCTTCCTGTTCAAGTTCTTTTATCCGGCTTTCTGTCTGCCTTAATTCAAAGCTCATTTTTAGTGGTTCTTTTTTCTCATTTTTTTCAAGCATCCACTTTTTTTGTATCAGTTCATTTACTGCATCTATAAAAATATCTTTCAACTCTTCATTGGTGTAAAATAGGTTTCTGCAGTTAACTTTGTTATTTATAAGATACTTTTTACACTTCCATTTTTTCTTTTCTGATTTCTTTCCGGCATGTTCTGCATAAACCTTATAATAAGCTCCGCATTCACCACAGAATATTTTTCTGTTAAAAACTGATTGTTTTTTCATAGTATTTTGAAGCGTTGTTCTTCCAAGCTTAATTTCTCGTTCTTTTCTTTGTATCTGTACCTTTTCAAAATCTGATTCATCTATAAGCTTTGGATAATATGTTTCTCCCATGTATTTGACATTTTGCAGTATCTTTCCTACTGAGCCATGATTCCAATTTGTCTTTTTATTAGCATTAAGAATTCCCTTTTCAGTAAGTTCCTTTGCTATTGCCAGCATGGATTTTCCTTTTATATACTCTTCAAAGATTGCCTTTACGGTTTTTGCTTGTTTATCATCAATTTCAATGTTGCCATTTATCATTTTATATCCTAGCGGCATATGACTTTGCATTATCTATTTCACCGCCTTTATCTGTATACTCTGTAAGCTCAAGGTTATTAATGAGTCTAAATGTAATTGTTCGATCACTTCCGATTAATACTTTATCTACCGTATTTGTAAATAAATTTTCATCATAATCATCCAGCAAATCAGGATTGTACCTTATAATTTCTAGTATCTGTTCTGTTCCTGCAATTTCTTTTTCAAAACCATTACTGTCAAGCAAGCTGTTTCGCTTTTTCTTGGTTTCTTCAATTTCAATATTAATTGCATTTTGTTTTTCTATAAAAATAGCAGAGTCCATATATCCTTTTTGCACTACTCTGCTGAGGATATGGCTCTGCTCTGTTAATTCCATGATTTTGTTATTTAATTTTTCTATTTCTACTTCCTGTTCCTTGTTGGTTCTTAAATTTTTAAGAGATTCGAGTAAAGGAGTCAGGATAAAAGTGTAATTGCTTACAAGTTTATTCCACATCGCAAGATATGCATCTTTGATGATATCTTCCCTTATTGGCTTTGTCTTACATATTTTACTATTTTCAATGTGTGTTTTGCAGCTCCACTGTACTTTCTCAAAGGGTTCTCCTATATATATTTTTTGTCTTCGAAAAATTCCATCACATTCTTTACATATAATTTTACTGCTGAATTCATACCTATTTTGGTATTTACCTTTGTAATCCATCCCCATTTGATTTCTTCTGTATTCGTAGATTTCTCGCACCATTTCACCTTGTTCTCTGGTGATAATTGGTTCATGGTTATCTCTTATTAAAAATTGAGGCCTCTCCCCACGATTAGTTTTTCTCGTGAAAGGAAGGCCATCAGTTGTATAAGTTTTTTGTAAAATCAAGTCACCCTCATATATTGGATTTTTTATGATTTGATTTATTACATTATCATTCCATTTTTCAGCACTTCTAATAGTTGGTACATTATCTTCTGTTAAATCTCTTGCAATTGCATAAACTCCTTTACCACTTAAATATTCATGAAAAATCCTTTGAACAATTGCTGCCTCATTTTCATTAATATTTAATTCGCCTTCATCGTCTCTGTTATATCCAAAGGCTACACTTGGAAGTCTAAATGTTCCGTCTATAAATCTTTTTTGAATTCCCCAGCGGCTGTTTGTCGATATATTTTCTGATTCACCTTGTGCTAGAGAGCTTAAAATGGTTAACATTTGCTCACTTTGTTCTGACATTGTATTGATGTTTTCTTTCTCAAAATATACGGTGATGCCAAGAGATTTTAATTTTCTTATGGCTTCAATACTGTCAATAGTATTTCTTGCAAATCTGGTAACAGATTTAGTGATGATGATATCAATATTTCCATTTTCGCATTCTTTCATCATTCGTATAAATTCATCACGTTTTTTAACCTGTGTACCACTTCTAGCTTCATCAGCAAAAATGCCTATAAATTCCCATTCTTCTCGTTTTTCAATAAAGGACTTATAATATTCAACCTGAGCAACATAGGAAGTATGTTGTTTATTAGAATCAGTACTAACTCTGCAGTAGGCGCATACCCTTTTCTTAGGCCTTAATTCCTGTAATACTTTCTGTCTTACAGGCTCTATTTTCATTACCTTTTTAGCCATATGATTTCTTCTCCTTTCCGGGAATTAATTCCCTTGTTAGCAACACACAATACTCCAAACATCATGAGAAAGCAAGTGTTTTTACACATATACTTTTGCAAGAAGAGGAGAAAAAGTTTGTATATTCAAATCATCTATTTTTTCATATTCAACTTCTGTGACAATACCTTTGTAAAGTAGTATTTTCAACATCTTCTGAGCCATCTTATATTGAACTTCCTGCTTAGTTTGCTCCTTTGTCATCTCATACTCTTTCGAAGCTTCTGCTCCAATTTTATATATATCAAATCCCATTTTTCAGACTCCTTATATCTATATTCATACTTAATCTCACAAAAATAGGGATTACCTTACTGGATTATCCGCTAAAGCGAAAACCAGATAAAGCAAAGTAATCCCCATTGCTTCTGACATTAAGTCAGTTTTCTTCATTTTTGTTTGTACTTTATTTGACACTACTTCCCAAGTACAAAGTCTTGTATAAACAAAACATAGGGCAATTTCATAAACTGAAGCAAGTTAAACTTCATCATAGGACTCTCACCTCCTCCGGGATCTCCGCAGGCTGCCCCCATTGCGATGTCTGTGGCTGGGCAGAAGTATCATTGTAGACTGATGAGGTCGTTGCGAAACAATCGAACTTTTTAAAATTAGTTACAGCAATATTGTTTTAAGGTCAGATGGGTCCGCTCGTACCTTAACTTGCCGCTTTTATAAAATCAGAAGAGAAAAAACCCAATTGCATGGATTCAGGTTCTGATTTTACAGGTGGTCTTGGCGCATCTACCTTTGTCGCTTGCCCTTTTTCAGGCTCATCAGCTAACGTATTTATGAAATTGGATATACAATTTTCAAAGTACTTTTGAGTGGATAAAAATACCCCCTCACTTACTTCCACGTTAAGCGAGAGGGTTGCACACCTTAGAATTTTATTTTTTCAAAAAATTTTCTAACTTTTTTAATATTCTTATTTTCCTTTTATGAATTGCATTGTGATATACTCCTTTAAATTCCGCATATTCTCTTTCTGTCATTCCTTCGTAAAAGAGAGCCGTAATCAGTTCATGTTCTTCCTTAGTCAGATGTTTTAAGCCCTCAAGAAGTTTATTAATCATAACAGCCTTAATTGCTATTTCTTCAACATTGGTATCTTCATCGTAAAATTGAACATCTGCTTCAATGAGACGTTCTAGGGAGTCCTCTTTGCTTTGAATAAAAAAGACTTTCTGTTTTTCTTCATCAACTATAAATTTCTCTACTTTAAGATCATATTCGTGATAAAGAAGCTTTCTTTCTCCCTGTCTTAATAAAGCAATTACTTCTTCACTTGCTTCCGGGTACATCTTTCTGTAATTTGGTATTCTTCTTTCTTTAGCCATGTGGCATTTCCTCCGTTTTCTGATGTTTGAATTTCATTTGTTTCAACATCAGAAAAGGAGGAGATCTGCACTTGATTTTTAGACCTTGCACCAACTTTCTCATCTTTCCTCCAAAAAATAGGCAAAGAAAAAGCCGGATGTAACATTTCTGTTACTCGCGGCTTAATTGCCTTATCATTAAAAAAGGGCATAAAAATAGCCCCGACATTAAATAACGTCGAAGCTAATTTCTTGATATTTTTTATTTTATAGCTACCCCATATTAGATATTATAGAGTATTAAGTGTTGAATGTCCGTACACGATTTATCCGTACTTGGTTCGCATTTTGTTTACATTATGTTCACACTTAGACTGGATTTGCTTCGCAAAATGTATTATCGAAAACATTTTCACCGCTTTCAATAAAAATAGTCTTATATTTGGGAAGCGCATATCCCCATAATGCTATGCCAAATAATTTGATTGCTTCTTTTTTTCTCATGTAAAAACTTGTCCTCTCTAAAGAAAGGCATTCTAATATCTCCTGCTCATTCATTGAAATTGCATTGACATAACATTTAGACAAAATTTCATGATAAAGTTTCCCATTTGTGTGATACTCATAAATCTTTAACATCGCTGTATCTATTAATTCTATAATCCAAGAGGTTTCAAAAACACAGGACATTTTATTTTTAAATTCTTCTTTTTGCTCAGTTGGCGCAAAATCATTTAAATAAGTTAGTGCTAAATTCAAATTTTGGCTATAGTAGGATTCACATACTTCTCTCACATAATCAACTTCTTGTATTGTTTTCCATACAACATCTCTGTAAATTTCAAGAAGTAGTTTTGATTTGTGAAAAACTTGCTCTTCATCAAAGTGCATTCCATCATACATAAGAGAAATGCTTTTCATTGCTTTTGTCATTCTCATAATAGTCCTCCGTTAATTTTATTGAGTCATATTTAGATATTTAAATTTTTTACACACCGTACTTTTCTGTTGACAAAATGTGAAGATTGAATTAATATCATATGTAGTTATTCTTCATATTTAATATTATACGAAGATATATTGCATTTGTCAATAGAATAAAAATATGATTTGTGCACTTAATCTGCACACAGGAGGAGGCTACTATGAAATTCGGCGATAAACTCAGATACTTGAGAAAAGAAAAAGGAATAAATCAGACAGAGCTTGGCAAAGAAATCGGTGTATCACTACGTACGATTATAAGCTATGAAACTGGGAAGAGTTATCCCAAGAAAAGAGAAATTTACTCAAAGTTAGCAAATTATTTTGATATTGATATAAACTTTCTCCTTACTGAAGACGAAGTATTTATTACTGAGGCAAAAGAAAAGTATGGAAGTCGTGGTGCAAAACAGGCTGCTGAATTAGTTGCCGAAATCGGTGGCTTATTTGCCGGTGGTGAATTATCAGAGTCTGATAAAGATGCCATTATGCGTTCCCTTCAGCAGGCTTATTGGGATGCTAAAGAAGATAATAAAAAGTACACGCCTAAGAAGTACAAAAAATAACTATACTATTTATAAGACCTTTGATTTAATACAATTTATATGGGGAATACGGAATAAGTGTTGATTTATGGGGAGGTTATGATTTGATTGATTCTTTTGGAATATATAGAAAGGCAGAACAACTTGTACAAAAATCTGCCACAAACAATGTTCTGCAAATTGCAAGCGACCTTGGGGTTAAACTTTATTATGGAAACTACGATAATTTACTTGGTATGTATACTTGCAAGTGGAAACATCGAATGATCTTTTTAAACAATAATTTAGAAGATCATATGTTGCAGATGGTTCTTGCACATGAAATTGGTCATGATATTTTTCATAAAGATTTGGCAAGTGAAGGCTTAAAAGAGTTTGCTCTGTTTAATCTAAAAAACATTACAGAATATGAAGCTAATGCGTTCGCAGCACATATTCTTCTGAAAAATGAAGAAGTACTTAATTTTGTAAGAGACGGTTATGATGTTGCTCAGATTGCAAGCACTCTCAATTCTAACATTAATTTGCTCTTAATAAAAATGCAAGAAATGAATAAGATGGGATTTGACTTTAATGTACCATACCGTCCCTGTATTAATTTCTTTAGAGATGTATCTGCAAAATAAGAGAGTCTATTATACAACTTCGGTATTTGGAGCAGGTATTTATAAACATGTCAGAAATATAAAGTTATAAAAAACAGCATCAATTAGATACCATTTTTTATAACTTTAATACTTTTTTTTATTCGGGTATAAAATTCTTACTTCTTCTCTTTCATACCATTGTAGAAATGCACTAGATTTTCCGGGATAACATATTCCGACTCTTCTATATTTTCACTTAAGTCTCCACCATAAACTGTCTTGAGAATTCCTTCTATAATCATGGCTTTAGGAGGCTCAGTATATTCATTTCCCTGATAAATCCAAACTCTGCAGTCAACTTCGTCACCGCACAAATCTCCGCAGGATTCACACAAACTTTCTTTGTAATCCATTTGAATATCCTGTCCATTTACACGAAATGTAGGTGAAGTAAGGAATTTGTACTTAACAGCCAGTTCTTCAGTGTTAACATTAACTTTATTTATTACTACATCTGTTCCTGTTGCTTCAAGAACATTAGATACATCCTTCAGCGCCTCATCCAAACTGTTTTCAGCTCCTTGGCATCTTGTACAAACACTCAAGTCAAGAAATAAAAAATCAATTACAATTTGTTTTCTCTCGATTTTTATCTCTGCTTGGCTTCCACAGCACCCTGAAGTATTTAATTGTTTCTATAAAAGTGTTCAATTAAGTTACCCCCTAATTTTTGTTTTTATACTATATAAATCCTTGCGTATGTACCAAATCTACTAGAATATCCAATGATTCTTTGATATTGTCGACTTTTTCAGGATCAAGATCTTTAAACATGTTTTCTAAATATCCAACATACTTTTGTTCAATTTTATTAATGACTGGTTTTGCTTGTTCGGAAATTTGTACACAGCATACTCTACCATCCAAAGGTGATTGAATCCTAATGATATAGCCCTTTTTTTCTAATCTATTTACAATTTTGCTAGCTCCGCTTTTAGTGATGTTTAGTTCATTGCCGATTGATAGGATTGTCATGTCTTTATTTTCATTTACCTTTTTAAGTGCCGTATATTCGATCAAAATAATATTTCAACATTTATGAAAGATATTTTCATTTTTATTTTTGGCCTGAAATGATAAATTTATATACCATACAAAATAAAATTTGCCTCTAAGATAATTTTTCAATACATCTAGAGGCATCTCATATATACATATTCAACAATACTTTAATACATATTAAACTTGTGTTAATTATTATATATATTAATTTAGTTATATAATTATTATATTTAATTTATCAGCAATTAGTTTCGCTGTTTCTTCTGCCATTTCTCCTGTAAATCGTACACACTGCTCCATATGTTTTTCGGAGCCAAGCTCCATATTTCTTGTAAGTACTCTGCAGCATGTACTCTTTTGTTTTGCTTTAAATATATTATGTAATTCTGCGCTTAAAGACATTGCTTCGTTTACAGATGGATCCTTCGGAATCTTTCTCCCAAAAAACAAACCTATTGCCATTATGCCACCGGAAATTGCACCACAAGTACATCCTGAATTCCCCATACCTACCGGAAATCCTGATGACAATTTTATTACATCATCTGAAATATCAACTTGAAATTCATCGATAATTGTTTTTAACACAGCCTCAGAGCAAAAAAAATCTCCATTCTTATAATAATTCTCAGCTGTTTTTTTAATTTTGCTAATATTAATTTTATCTACCATTTCTCCACGTCCTTTTATCTAATAATCTTGATAAATATTAAAATAACTAAACTACTTCATTTTATATCAATCTTAGATTATCACTAGTTAAATTTATAGTCAAATTACTTAATGTTATGCATATTTATAAACTCATGAAAATTAATTATACTAAAAAAGAGTGTGCCATTCTTATGACAATTTCATCAACTCATGTTATATTAGTTGAATGAATTACCCTGAGAGCTATATCAACAATACCTAAGGGCAAAATGGTAACTTCATATCAAAAAAGCCTTGAGAGTAACATCAGCCTCCCAAGGCTTCAATTTAGTAAAACGACAAATCTTACTAGGCTATATGGTTATCCTTCAGTATCAACATCATTAAAACTATTAGCAGCAAGATGATGCTTCATCTTCAATAACTAACTTGCCATCTTTAACAGCTAATGTAACAGATTCTGCCCTTTCTTGTGTTTGACTATCCATAAGTACTGGAATTCCATTTATTGTAACAGGATCGTCACCATCATGTAACTTAGCTAACGAAAAATATAAAGATGTACCGCAGCATGATTTTTGTAACCTTGCCTTCAAACAGTCATTTTCATTAGATGCTAAAGATTTCATAAGCATAGTTTTTGCTTCATTGGTAATAATCACTTTTTCATCCTCCATTATTTGACTTAATTATTATAATTTTTTTTACATTAATAACTCATTTAATTTATCACCTTTAATTTCATCGGCGTTCCAATTAATTACAGCAAATTTACCATTTGCGTGTGCATCTACCTTGTTTATCCACTCAATTTCATTGCTGGCCTTTGCTGACAACATTTTGTTTGTTGTCTTTGTGCTATACAATGATGAATTGATAACCCACCATTTTGTATTAATATTTGCACGTTTTAAATCTTCTTCAAGTCGCATTGCTTCATATACAGGTGTAGTTTCCGGTAAAGTTACAATTATAACTTCAGTTTCAGCAGGATTTTTTAACCTTGGCAAAAGTTTCTTAGCCGATTCAGGAATATCTCCCTGCGAACGTGATATTTCTTTGTTATAGCTTTGTGTTGATTCTAACAGTAATAATGTATGACCTGTTGGTGCTGTATCAATAACAACTACCTGATCCTCTGCCTTTTCTACAATTTCAGCAAAAGCTCTGAATACAGCTATTTCTTGAGTACATGGTGAGCGCAAATCTTCTTCTACATAAGCAACATCTTCTTCAGACATTGTTTCCTTTGCTTTTGAAAGCACTTCATTCTGATATTTTTTAAGTTCTTCCTCTTCATCTATATGGCTCATTGTTATACCGCTGTTTTCCTTAATTACATATTTGAGGTGAGCGGCTGGGTCAGTAGTTGTTAAATGTACGTTTTTGCCTTTATTTGCTAAGCCTAAAGCAATTGCTGCAGCTATTGTAGTCTTCCCTACTCCACCTTTACCCATTGTAAATATTACTTTTTTACCGCTGTTATATAAGTCATCTATAACGTCTTTTAGCTTAGGCATATGTTGTGCATTTATTTTTTCTTCTCTTATTTTATATTTATCTTCTGTTAAAAACGATCTTACATTTTCTATTCCGGTAATATTATAGGCTCTGAGTGGAATAAGATAAGTTGTTGTATTTTTTAGTCTCTCTGGTATTTCTGACAAAGCTTTTTGTTGCTTGCTATAAAAGCTTTCAGATATATCATCATCATAAGATTCCAACACTCCATTGATAACTAAAGTTTGATTGTTAACGCCTATTTCTGAAAGTTCTTTAGAAGCTCTTTCAGCTTCAGTAAGAGGACCTGCTTCCGGTCTAGAAACTAAAATTAGAGTTGTTAATTTACCATCTGCTAAAGTTTCAACTGCCTTTTTATATATTTCTTTTTTACTTTCAAGTCCTGAAAGCTGACCAAGACATGATGCTCCATGGGTGCTTTCACTTATAAAGTTGCTCCATGCAGATGGAAGTTGTAACATTCTCAATGTATGGCCTGTAGGTGCTGTATCAAATATTATATAATCATATTCTTTCTGAGCTTTTTCATCAGTTAGAAAGTTAGAAAATTCATTAAATGACGCGATTTCAACGGTACAAGAACCTGATAGCTGTTCTTCCATATTGTTCAAAACTGAATCCGGCATCAAACCCCTATATGGAGCAATTACACTCTCACGGTATTCTGTGGCTGCTTGAACAGGATCAAGATTCGCCACAACCAGATTTGGAACATCTTTTATTGGAACTCCTTTATTATTTAACTCTGTATCAAATACATCTTGTAAATTTGATGCAGGGTCTGTACTTACTAATAATACTTTTTTACCGCTGTCTGCTAATGTAACAGCAGTTGCACATGCTGTAGATGTCTTACCAACACCTCCCTTGCCTGTATAAAATAAATATTTTGTCAATTTTATATTTTGAGGATTAAAAAATTCCATAGTAAATTATCTCCTTAATTTTTATATGTTTGAATAAATCAAATGCTCCACTTGCTGAAATTAGAATTGGTTTAACTTCCTGTTTTGTTATTTAACTTAATGATTCATCTGTCATAACTATTCCATCAATAATTAATTATTGTATAACTAACTTACAAAGCATTTCTTATTTATATATTTAATTATTTTTTGGTTCTGGAAACCAATGCTTAGTTTTATTAACAAACTTAACAAGTGCCAGCATAGTAGGTACTTCAGTTAGAACTCCAACGGTTGTAACAAGAACTACCGGTGAGTCAGGACCGAAAAGCGAAATAGCTACTGCTACTGATAATTCAAAGAAGTCAGATGCTCCAATAAGTGCAGCCGGTGATGCTATGTTATGAGGTTGCTTGCATTTTTGACAAGTAAAATATGCTAAAAGTGCTGTTATTACATTTTGTAAAATAAGCGGCACTGCAATCAGCAATACGTGAAATGGATTATCTAATATAACATCTCCTTGGAAGGTAAAGATTATAACCAATGTTAAAAGCAATCCAAAGGTTGTTATTCCATCAAATTTAGTAACAAAGTTTTCGTTGAAATACTTTTCTCCGTGTTTCTGTATCATAAATTTTCGTGTAAAATAACCGGCAACCAGAGGAACAACAACAAACAGTGCTATAGAAAACAAAAGTGTATCCCAAGGAATAAAAATGTTGTTCATACCAAGCAATAATGAAACTATTGGAACAAATAATACAAGTATCAACAAGTCATTGATTGAAACCTGAACAAGTGTATGTGCAGGATCGCCGTGCGTTAAATTACTCCAAACAAATACCATTGCTGTACATGGAGCAGCACCTAAGAGAACCGCACCTGTAACATAGCTTTGCGCTAATTCAGTCGGTATAAATGCTTTAAATACTACATAGAAGAAAAATGAAGCAAGACCGAACATTAAAAATGGTTTAATTAGCCAGCTTGTGGCGCTTGAAATTATAATTCCCGTAGGATTTTTTCCTACATTTTTTATAGATTTAAAATCAATTTTCATCATCATTGGATATATCATTATCCATATTAAGATTGCTATAGGAATATTTTGCTGTGCATACTGAAGCTTCTCAAGAAAATCAGGTATTGCAGGTATATACTTACCTATTAAGATCCCTGCTGCCATACATAAAAGCACCCATACAGTCAGGTATTTTTCAAAAAAACTAATTCCAGATTTATTTTCATTACTCATAATAATCCTCCAAATTTTTTAATTTTTAAAATCGCATAATCCTTTTATTTTACATTCATTAAACTTATCACAATCATTTATATAGCAGGGCAATTTACTGATTTTTTTTATAAGATAATCATATAATTCCTTATTTTCTCTAAGAAATTCATCACTGACCTTATAATATGTCCACTGCGCATTCTTATAACTGTCTAAGACTCCTGCTTTTTTAAGTACCGTAAGATGCCTCGAAGCATTTGACTGTGTAAGTCCCAAACACTCTTCTATTTCACAAACACACATCTCTGATTTAAGAATTTGAGATATGATTCGTAATCTTGTCTCATCAGCCAATGCCTTTAATATATCTAACAATTAATCATCTCCTTTATTATCAAACTAATGTATTATAATTATATGAGCATATACTCATTAATCATTCTGTAAATTGCAGGGATGTACTCCCTGCAACTTTTCATATCATCAATTAATTTAACAGCAGTCTCCGCCAGAACAGCCACAACCACCTGATTTTCCTTTGGTAGCTTTGACAATTTTGGGTTGTGAACTTAGACTGCTAACAGGAATATCCATCATTTTTACTATTTCTTCATTAGTTGGATATCTGCCTGTTAAAACAACTTCACCTTCTAAAACTGTTACCGGTAATTCATCAACACCCTTTTCGTTTATTATTGTATTTACTGCTTTATTATTTAAAAATTCTTGAGGTGCATTAGATAGGTTAAATCTATCTATTTCAATTCCATTTTTCTTTAATGTATTAAGTGTTGTAGAAATTCTTATTAGTTCAGGATCCACTCCAACACCACAGACTCCGGTTGAACAGCACATAGCTGGTTCAAATATTTGCAACTTTTTCATTTATATCCTCCATCTCTTTATTAACATTAATTTATTAATAACATATATAATCATAATTACATATGAGCATATACGCATATTGTATGCCTATTAAAAGCCATTTGTTACAATGGCTTTTAGGTAAATATTATTTTACTATATTTAAATTGTATCACCAAATAGATAATTGTCAATATGTTTTTTATTGATCAATATAACTTTTGATTTGAAATTTCAGCAGCAAGTTCTTTAATTTTCTTTTCAATTTGTACAATTATTTTTTCAAATTCCTCATCACCTTTTCCTGTAGGATCATCTAAACCCCAATCCTCTTCATACTTGCTGTCAACAAACGGACAAATAACATTGCAGCCCATAGTTATCTTTATGTCTATTTCAGGAAGTTCTGTTATCAATTTTGAGTATTGTGTTTCTTCCATATCTATATTATAAATCTTTTTCATCAGTCTTACAGCGTCCTGATTAATCTGTGGTTTAGTTTCTGTTCCAGCTGAATAACTTTCAAATACATCACTTGCTAAATGCTTTCCAAGTGCTTCCGCCATTTGGCTTCTGCATGAATTATGCACACAGATAAATGCTACCTTAGGTTTATTATTGTTCATATTAATTTCTCTCCTTATTTTTATTTGATGTGTCATACCAGTCATTTATATTATCAGCAATATCTTCATATTCACATATTAATAGTTCTACTTTTTCTTTTATAATATCACGTATTTCACGAGTTCTTGCTAATATTTCATCATCCGTTCCGGTAAGTGCTGCAGGATCTTCTATATTCCAATCTAAAACTCTTTGTGTCTCAGGAAATATAGGACATCTTTGACCATTTATTTGATCACATACCTTTACAATCATGTAATAGAGTCTTCCTTCTTTGTAATAATTAAATACAGAGTTTGAAGTATTTTGGGAAATGTCATATCCTATTTCATCCATTACCTTTACAGCATATGGATTTAATGGAGCAGGTTCTAAGCCGGCACTTTCAGCTATAAATTTTACTTTACCCAATCGATTTAAAAATGCTTCTGCTATTTGACTTCGTGCTGAATTATGAACACAAATAAATAATACTTTAATCATCTCTTCATTCCCCTTTTTACTTATCTTTTATTTCCTTGCCGCATCTTAAAAGTTCTGCAAATTCATCAAGCAGTTCTGTTTCCTCGATTTCTTTGGCTACCTTTTCAATATCATATGGAACTCTAATGAATTTTATATCAACATCTGACCCTATTTCAACAATACAATAACAAGCCCTGTTGTCTCCGTCTTTTGGTCTTCCCACACTGCCTGTATTAATGAACAGTTTATCATTTATTTTTTTATTATATGGATAGTGCGTATGTCCAAAAACAATTATATCTTCTTCTAAATTATCTGCTATTTCCTCTTGCTTTTCAGTGTCAATTTCATAAACATAATCATTTATTGAATAAGGACTGGCATGAGTTAACAATAACTTATAGCAGTCAATTTCCAGTGTTATTTGCTCTTCTAAATCCCTTAAAAATTCTTTGTTATTATCAGATGTATGTTGTCCTGTCCAATTAAGAGAATTTTGAGTTTTAATTTTGTCACTTGGCGTATCTATATTGCAACCGCAAGTTGGCAAATAAAATCCAACTGCTTCATCATAATTTCCTAAAATAGTTTTTATATTGTATTTTCTTATTAATTCTATTACCTCATTAGGTTTTGGCCCATAACCAACTAAATCACCAAGACAATAAATATTTTCCAAGCTGATTTGCTTATCTTTTATATCTTTAATTACGCTTTCTAAGGCTTCAATATTTCCATGGATATCAGAAATAAAAACAAGTTTTGTTGACATATGAAATCACTCCAAGATTGATATTTAATTTATTTTAATATTTCATACAATTGTATTTTTCTTCTGATGTATCTTTTAAAATATCTTTTGCAATTGACAAAATAGACTTAATTTTTTCATCTTTAATTTTGTAAAATATATATTTTCCATCTTGATTAGCATCTACCAGATCACTTTCCCTCAAACATTTAAGGTGGTTAGAAATCTTTGATTGACTAAAACCTGTATAATCTGTAATTTCAGTTACAGTTTTTTCCCCATCCATTAGACTTTCAAAAATGCAAAGCCTGCTATAATCTGCAAAACCTTTAAAAAATTTGCTTATTAACTTTAATCTTGTAATATCTTCATTATTAATTTGTACTTCCACGTAAGTTCACTCCCTTAGAATTAACATATTACATAATTACTTATCATCATATTATGTTATATTCTATACCACAAAACAAATACTTTCAACCACTTTTAGATTTTACAATTACTACACAGTTTTTATACAATATTAACCAAATCTTCCTGTTATATAACCGCTTGTTCTTTTATCTATTGGATTTGAAAATAAATTTACGGTGTCTTGAAATTCTATTAAATCACCGTTTAAGAAAAATCCCGTATTATCAGATATTCTTGTTGCTTGCCCCATAGAGTGTGTTACAATAACCACTGTGTAATCTTTCTTTAAATCGATTAAAAGTTCTTCAATTTTTAATGTTGCTATAGGATCCAATGCTGATGTAGGCTCATCCATCAATATTACCTCAGGTTGCATTGCTAAGCTCCTTGCAATGCACAATCTTTGTTGCTGACCACCCGATAATTCAAAACCAGACTTATTTAGTTTGTCTTTAACTTCATTCCAAAGTGCAGCCTTAGTCAGACTTTCTTCAACAATTTCATCTAATTGAGATTTCTTTAATTTTTCATGTCTTTTAGGACCATAAATTACATTTTCATAAATTGATTTTGGAAACGGATTAGGTTTTTGAAAAACCATGCCGATTTTTTTCCTTAACTCAGCAATATCTATATCATCACTTAAAATATTTTTACCATCAAATATTATTTTACCTTCTGCTTTAGTACCATCAATTAAATCATTCATTCTATTCAAAGTTCTGATAAAGGTAGATTTACCGCAACCAGAAGGACCAATAAGCGCTGTAATTTTCTTCTCTTCTATATCCATGTTAATATTTTTCAATGCTTGAACTTTTCCATAGTAAAAGTTCAAACTTTCTACTTTCATCTTTGTATTCATGTTTTTCACCACAATTAATCCATTCTGTTCTGATATTTATTTCTTAATATAATAGCTACAGCATTTGCTGACAACAATAACAACATTAAGACAATAATTCCGGCTGCTGCAATATTCTGAAATTCAGCTTGTGGTCTTGATGTCCAATTATAAATTTGTATAGGCAATACAGTAAAGGAATCCATCGGTCCGTCAGGTAAGAATCCTATAAATCCTGCTGCTCCTACCATTATTAACGGTGCTGCCTCCCCCATTGCTCTTGATATTGCCAATATTGATCCTGTAAGAATACCCGGCAAAGAATATGGTAAAACTACTCCTGTTATAGTCTGCCATTTTGTCATTCCAAGTGCATAGGAACCTTCCTTCAAACTGTTTGGGACGCTTTTTATTGCTTCTTGAGAAGATACAATAATAGTAGGCAATATAAGAAGTGCCATTGTTAATGCTCCAGATAATATGCTTCTTTCAAATTCAAACAACCTAACAAACACAGCAAGACCTAACATACCATATACGATTGAAGGAACTCCTGATAAATTAGAAATATTTATAAGCAAAATTTTATTAAATAAAGTTTTTTTATTAATGTACTCTTCAAGATATATTGCTGTACCAACGCCTAATGGCAGTGCAATTAATGCTGTTAAACCTATAGTCCATATGCTCCCAACTAAAGCAGATAAGATTCCGGCTTTTTCAGGAAATCTGGAAGGCATGCTTGTTATGAAATCCCAATCAAGATATTTTAGTCCTGTACTTAATACCTGTAAAAGCAACAATGCCAACATAATGATGGAGAATGCAATTGTTAATAACAGTAATAAATGAAAGATTGTGTTTTTAAGCTTTCTTGTTTTTAAATGTTTATCTAAATTATTATCCAAGTCAATTTTATTTTCTATACTAAAATCCATCAATATTGCTCCTTTCTTTTATTAATTACTACTTTAGCAATTAAATTCATAATAAATGTGATAACAAACAACAATGCTCCAACTGCAAATACAGTATTATATTCTATAGTCCCATATTGAATGTCACCCATGCTTATATTCGCCATAAATCCAGTCATTGTTTGAATGCTCTCAAGTGGATTTAATGTTAAAATCGGGCTTTGTCCTGCAGCTATTGCAACAATCATTGTTTCACCAATAGCACGTGAAATTGCAAGCAGAAAAGCCGCTGCAGTGCTTGACAGTGTAGCGGGTACAATAACCTTTGTAGCTACCTCCATCCTGGTTGATCCTAATGCATATGCACCTTGTCTTATAGAATCAGGTACAGCCATCATAGCATCCTCACATAATGATGCAACCATAGGCAAAGTCATTATTCCGACAGCAATACTTGCACTTGCTGCATTAAAAACTTGCGTTTGCGGAAGTATATCTCTCAATAAAGGAGTAATGAAATTTAATGCAAAATATCCATAAACGATAGAAGGAATACCCGCTAAAATTTCTAAAATGGGTTTAATGATTTTTCGTGCTTTTTTCGGCGCATATTCACTTAGATATATTGCACTTCCTAACCCTAAAGGAAGAGAAATTATACTTGCTCCAACTGCAATCATCAATGTACCGGTAAGCAATGGTAAAACTCCAAAGTTTTGAGGTTTCAGAGTAGGTGTCCATTTGGTACTTGTAAAGAATTCAACAATTGATACTTCTTTAAAAAACACAAAGGATTCTTTAAATAAAGAATATATTATTGCTATAGTAGTTAAAATAGTTATACCTGCAAATAGCAACAACAATTTTTCAATTATGAATTCATTTAATTTAAATTTTTTAGATTTATATTTTCTCATAATAACTCCTCATTAATTTATTTAAACAATTTTTCATTAACCATTAAAAGCATTTAAATTAGTATTTAAATATTTTTAATGGAGAAAGAGACGCTTTATTAAAGGAGTGCGTCTCTAATTAAATGAAAAAACAATAAATTGTTATTAACCTTATTTTATTAAATCTAATCCCTTTGTATATTCTTCATCTGGAAGAGCTACATATCCAACATCCGGAACAATGTCTTTAGCAATTTCTAAATAGAATGTTACGAATTCTTTTACTTCAGATTTATTTAAAGATTCTTTATTTACATATATAAACAACGGTCTTGAAAGTGGTGCATAACTTCCGTCTTTTATTGTATCAAAAGTTGGTGTAACAGGACCATTTCCATTATCTATAGGCACAATCTTAAGCTTGTCTTTATTTCCTTCATAATACGCATATCCGAAGAATCCTAATGCATTTTTATCTCCTGAAATACCTTGTACCAATACATTGTCATCCTCACTGCCTGTAAAATCTGGTCTAATAGCTCCACTTTCACCATTTATTTCTTCAGTAAAGTAATCAAATGTTCCTGAATCAGTTCCTGGTGCGTAGAATTTAATTTCTTCGTTTGGCCATTCAGGTCTTACATCACTCCAAGTTTTCACAGTGCTGTCTGGAGCCCAAATCTTTGTCAATTCTTCTACTGTAAGACTGTCAACCCAATTGTTTTCCGGGTTCACTAATACTGATAATCCGTCAAATGCCACTTTTAATTCAATATATTCTACACCTGCATCCTTAGCTGCTGTAGCTTCTTTTTCTTTAATTGGTCTGGATGCATCGTTAATATCTGTCTCTTTTGCTATGAATTTCTCAAATCCACCGCCTGTACCGGAAACTCCTACAGGAACTTTTACATCAGGATTTTCTATTGAAAATTCTTCAGCAACTGCTTCTGTTATAGGAAATACTGTTGAAGATCCATCAATTTTGATTTCTCCTGCTAATTTTGTATCTTCTTTAGCTGGTTCGTTTTGTGTTGGTTGTCCATTGTTTGAATTACTGCTGCAACCAATTAACGCAAACATTGTAACCATTAATAATATAAATAATATTGACATTTTTGATTTAACTAACTTCATTTTATTACTCCTTAGTTTTATTAATATTTTTTATGAACATAACGTCCATCAACTTCATGTTTGGATTATATATCATGATATGCTGATACGTCAATATTAAATTGGTAAGTATTGTGTAAAGTTTATGTAAAACAAGAATTAATTAATCATAACATATAGAAAGCCTTATAACAAAAGGCCATATTAGCGATACTAATTGACCTTTATTTCAATTAATTATAAATTCGATTTATGGGCACTGAATAATACCTTGTCCCCACAAGCATCACCTGCATGTTGGAAATGTGTTTCCAAAGCAATCCTCTTTATTTTCTTCATGCAACTCGCAGCTTGCACATGTATAGCCATTCCATCCCATCTGATAAAAGTACACCTTTCTTTTATAAATTTGCACTTAGAAGTATGTTTGACACATCAAATTGCATAAATTTGTTGGTTCTATAAAAAAATCCATCCATAACAGACTCCTTAATGAACAAATAACCATTGAATTTGTATTTTACATTTTTTTAAATCCTAAGTAAAACATATATAAGGCAATCAGTAAAATAATACCTCCCATTACTATTTTTAAGTATTTACTCACTGCACCATACTTATCATTTGATGTTAGTCTTTGAACAAATCCCATCGATGTTCCAGCTATAATTACTAAAATGCTATGCCCTAAAGAATATAACAGCAGCAAAAATACACCCCATATAACACTTCCTTCACTTGCAACTATGGCCAGCAAAACTACAAGCACAGGTGTTGCACAAGGTGATGAAAATATTCCTCCTAAAATTCCGGGTATAAATGCTCCCATGTACCCTTTTTTAGTATTTTTACCAATAAGGTATGTAGCTGGTATAAAATCATATATCTCCCAAGTTTGAAGTGCCATCAAAACCATTAAAATATTGTTGTTTTAACACCAACCGAATTGAACATTGTGGCAAATTCAAGTCCAATAGCCCCACCTCCTATAATTGCCATACTCCCCGGCAATTTATTCAACCTTAAGGCATCAGTGCTGGTTATTACTCCTGCTGAATTAATACCTTCTATACTTGGTATTAACGGTTCAGATCCTGAAGCAATTATCAATTTTTCACAATTAACTTCTATCTCACTGTCAATTGTTTCCACTAAAATTTTTTTGAGTTTTTATAATTGTACCAATTCCTTTTAATTCCGTCCTTGCTTCTACCCTTGCCCTTGATACTTCTAGCATTAAGTATTACGTTAAGAAAACAATTCTCAAGTTCTAAATACAATTATCAGTATTTAGAAAATCGGCGTATTTTGTTGAAATTTGACATAATTCAATTAACCTATCTCCACAAAATCTTCACAAAGTTTTATTATGATATTTTTTGAGTTTAATAATATCGAAAGGAAATTATAATATGAAGGGTAATCAAAAAAACAAGAAAGGTAATAAAACTTCAAAGAAAAATAATAATTTAATTCTTGGAGTTGTAGCTGTTATAGTGATTGGTATAGCAGCATTCACTTTTTTAAATTCAGGAAATGATAAAAATGACTTAGCAGAGCAAACAAAATCAACTGCCATATCAGCAACAGACGAAAATGGTAATATGGTTATTAATGTAGCAGATGTAACGGAAACAGCAAATTTCTACGCATATGATCAATTAGACACTTATATGGAAGTATTGGCTGTAAAGGCATCAGACGGAACAGTAAGAACTGCTTTTAATACTTGCCAGGTTTGTTATTCCTCCGGCAGAGGATATTATATCCAAGAAGGCGACGTCTTGGTTTGCCAAAACTGCGGTAACAGATTTAAAATGGATGAGGTTGAAGTAGCACGAGGTGGATGTAACCCAGTTCCAATATTTAAAGAAATGAAAGAAGTGACAGATACTACAATTACAATTCCTAAGGAATTATTTGCTGAAGCAGAAGGTATCTTTGCAAATTGGAAATAAAAGATGGTTTAGAAACTATGCAGAAATTATCAGAGAAAAAATCAATTAAACTGGGCGGTGTTACCTGTACAGCTTGTGAACATAAAATAGAAAAAGCATTAAAAAAGCTCGAAGGAGTTAATGACGTTAAAGTAAGCTATGCTTCATCAACAGCAGATATAATATACAATACAGAAAAAATAGATATAGAAATAATCTATGACACAATTGAAAAAGCAGGATATGATGTTATTTATGAACATGATGATTCACCAGAAGAAGATTCATCTAATATTACCACTTTATTAATTTTTCTTATTATTGCAGGTTTATATGTAATAATTAATAATACTGTTGGTTTTAACATCTTTCCGCAAATAACTCAAAGCATGGGCTATGGGATGTTGTTCGTGGCAGGACTTTTTACATCAGTTCATTGCATTGCAATGTGTGGAGGTTTAAATTTATCTCAATGCGCAGGTTGCAACGGATGTGAAAACAACAAATTATCCGGAAAACTTAAGCCAAGTTTTTTATATAATCTTGGTAGAGTAACATCCTACACAATTCTAGGTGGATTAGTTGGCGCTCTTGGTTCAGTTTTTAGCTTATCACTTAAAGGAAAATCAATAATTTCTCTTTTAGCCGGTGTTTTCATGATTGCCATGGGCATTAATCTGTTAGGCATCACGCCTGTTTTAAGAAAAATTATGCCTCATTTGCCTAAAGTTTTAACTGATAAAATTGACAGCAAGAAAACCGACAAAGGACCTTTTATTGTAGGATTGCTTAATGGATTTATGCCATGTGGACCGTTGCAGGCTATGCAGCTGTATGCGCTTGGAACAGGAAGCTTTATAACCGGAGCATTATCCATGCTTTTATTCAGTTTAGGAACTGTTCCTGTAATGTTTGCATTTGGTGCATTCAGCTCTATACTAAGCTCCAGATTTACTAAACAGATGATGAAAATAAGTGCGATTTTAGTTATTATTTTAGGGGTTGTAATGGGAAACAGAGGTCTTTCTCTGGCAGGAATTAATATTACTGATGCAGTGCTATCACCTTTAGGGATAAATTTAGCACAAGACGGCAAAACAGCAAGCTCAATCATTAAAGATGGCTACCAGACTGTTACAACAAAACTTGAATCAGGTAAGTACCAGCCAATTAGCGTATATGCCGGGGTTCCCTTAAGATGGACTATTGTGGCTGAAAAAGGAACATTAAATGGTTGTAATAATGAAATTATTATACCAGAATATGGATTGCAACAAAAACTTGAGTTAGGCGAAAACATAATTGAATTTACTCCAACAAAATCAGGCACTATAACCTATACTTGCTGGATGGGTATGATAAGCAGCATAATAACTGTTAAATAAGAAAAGCTCATGTATGAAAATGCATGAGCCTTTTGATTTGTCATAAACTGTTTAGTTTTAATTAATTCCTTTTATTTTTAAATATTCACCGATTACCTCTCTTGCAATAGGTGTAGGGTATCTTCCAGAACCTCCTTGAAATAAAACAACAGCTACTGCTATTTGCGGATCATCATAAGGCGCAAATGCTACATACCATGCAAATTCATCATATGGCTCACCTGTTTCAGGGTTTATACCTCCTTTTTGCGCAGTACCGGTTTTACTTCCTACTTCTACCGGAAAATTTGCGTATGGCTTAGCGCTGTCATCTAATGAAACACGCCTCATTCCTTCCTTTAATATTTCTAAATGATTATAATCTGTAAGCTCAATCCTTTCTGTTTCACGAATAGGTTCATAATCTGTTTTTTTTCCGTCATAGGTCTTAATGTCCTTAATAACACTTACGTTTCTTTTGTATCCACCATTAGCTATTGTCGCAACATAATTTGCCATTTGAAGAACTGTGTATGAATTCGAACCTTGTCCAATTGCTATATTTAAATTATCACCTGCAGTCCAATGAGCCTGATTAATGTAAGAATATTTTATATTATCAACTAAAGGCACATTGCTGTCATTTGTTTTATCAGGATTTAATCCCAACAAATTTAAACCTTTGTATACCTCTGTTCTTGTCATAGTTTCTTCTCTGTCAACCCAACTTACTATTTCTTCTATTATTTCATTTTTCATTCCTTCATCTAATTTAGTATCGTCTTTCAAATAATGTTCTAAATTAGACTCCAGAAAAATTCTTAAATATACTCTGATACTAGATTTTTTTCCATCAATACTAGGTACTCCACCTGTAGATTCTCTTGGAATATCAATTTCAATACCTGTTTTACTGTCTAACCCTAACTTTTTTGATGTTTCAATTATATCATTAACATCTACTTTTACCGTATGTCTTTGTTCTGTAGCAGGATTTACTCCTAACATTGTTACAAAGAAATATACATTGCATGAATTTTGTATTGCTTCATACATGTTCTGCCATCCGTGGCCATAGCCATAAAGAGTATATGTCCAACAGCTAAAGTTTCTTTCTCCGACCTTTATAGTTCCAGGACAGAATATTTCCGTTAGAGGGTCAACACCTTTCTCGAGTGCTGCCAATGCAGTTATCATTTTAAAAGTTGAGCCTGGCTGAATAGAAGTAAGCATTGCAATGTTATATAGCGGTTTAGGAGCCAGCGGGTTCCTAGAATCATTTTGCAGGCTATTCCAGTCTTCAGTAGAAATACCTGTTGAAAACAAGTTTAAATCATAGGAAGGATAATTTGCCATGGCTAAGACTTCGCCTGTTTTAACATCTAATGCTACTAATGAGCCTGAGGTTGCATTTTCATAGCTGTCTCTAAATTTGAAATTTCCCCATTCACTTTCAAAGACACCACCCTTTTGTATTTGTTCAAGGCCCTTTTTCAGCGATTCTTCAGCCTTTTTTTGCAAATTTGTATCTATTGTTAGATATAAGTCATTACCTGGAACAGGTGTTTGACTTGAAACAGACTTTATTGTTTCACCAACATTATTTACTTCAACTGTTTTCTTTCCTTTTTCTCCTCTTAAATAGTGTTCAAACTTTTCTTCAACACCAGTTTTACCAATTATATCATCAGGACTGTAACCATTATCATTAATATATTCTTTAATTTCATTTTCCTGCGAAATCTTGCCCAGGTAACCTAATATATGAGCAGCGGATTCTTTTTCAGGGTAGCTTCGGAGTGGTTCTACTTCAACATTAATTCCCTTTAATTCATGTGACCTCTCTGCAATCATAGCAACTGATTTCTCTGAAATTCCATAAGCTATATCAACTGGATGATACGAAAGGTAACTTGTCTTATTGTACCTTTCTCTTAACACAAGCATATTTCTAAAATCATGGTCACTTATGTCAGGATTCATGCCTAATGACTTTCTAAGTATGTTAAACACTTCTTCAGCAGTATAATCACTAGAATTTTTATCTTTATCCACATTATTGCTTATCCAAATTCTCTTGTTCCTAATTGAAGTGTATTCCCAATTATCTATTGATATATTTGGATTTAAATACTTAAGCAATTCAGTTTGAGCAAAATATTTTATTTCATCATTTGTTATAAATTCATATAGAGCATTATAATTTTTGGCAGCCATTTCCTTAATAAAATCTATAGGTTTTATTTCATCATTTAGATTATATTGATTTATATACTTTTGTTTTGTTTTCTCATCTGTAAATTCAAAAACACCTGTTTGTCCATTTTCATAATATTCAACAGGTAGATCAGGATAGATTTCTCTTAATTTATCTATAATTTTTTTTCCTGGCATGACAATTCCACTGTCAGATTCATAATTTGTAAGTAACAAATTATCAAGAGAATTTTTTAAAGTAAGAATTACAAAATCATCTTTTGCAGTTGTCCTTTCAGTAACTTCCTCATTATTTAAAGATAAATTTCTTTTTATATCTTTAAACTCATTATCATAAGAAAATGAAAATTTCATTAATTCAATATTGTTTACTAATCCCTTGGATTTTAAAAATTCATAAGAGAATTTTCTGATTTTAGAATTAGAAAAAAGCTTCTTTATATATTTATTTTCATTTAATAATTTTTCAATTACTATTTCATTAGGGCTTTTATTATTTGCCACAACAGTTTCGCCTGTTTCGTCTTGTTCTTTATCATTATCAACTAATATATATTGTCCATCAACTAGCTCAATATTAAAATCATTTAAATCATTTTTTATTGTTTTTAATATTAACTCTTTAGGATTAAAATTTTCTTCATATATAACTGTTTCATAATTAAACCATTCGTATATATTGTCTTTTACTAAATCTATTACTTCTTCATGAGCTGTTTTGTCCAATTTTTCGTCATTTGATTTTTCGCTATCTACATATTCAAATGTATCTAAAAGTATTGGAAATTCATCAATTGGATTTTCCGCATTCATATCTAGTATTTTAGCCAAAGTATAGGATATTTGATTAAAATCATCATCTTCATTTATTTGATCCGTATACATTTGAACCGTAAAGCTGGATAGGTTGTCTGCTAAAACAACTCCGTTTCTGTCATATATTTTTCCTCTTGGAGCCTTGATAGGTATGTCCTTAATTTTTTTAACATCTGCTACTTCTCGGTAGCTAGCTCCTTCAACAATTGTCAGTACAGCCATTCTGTAACCTAAAACCCCTATTAATAAAGTAAATATTAAAAATAAAATATTAAATCTGTTAGATAAAAATTTTTTCATAAATAACCTCTTACATTTTAATTCAACAAAAAAGAAATGCCTTTATTGTTGGCATTAATTTTTGATACACTAATAAATTATATTATTTTTTTAATTGTGATTTTTTCTGATTGTATTCTTCTTCTGTAATTTCTCCACTGGCATATCTTTCATTTAAAATATTTAAAGCATTATTATTTGAACGTTCATTAGTCTTAGATGATAGCTGCAGGTAATTAATCAGAGCTACAATTCCTAATACTGTTAAAACAACAACACCTATCATCATGAACCAGCCCCATCCATAGCCCATCATTCCATATCCATAACCCATCATAATATTACCTCCATTTTATTATTGTTTTTAAACTTAATATCAGTTCTTAAAATTATGAATAACTATTTTCTTTAAAATATCACTTTTTAAATTAGTAACGTCGATTTTTGTAAATCCGGCCTTTTTAATATTATCTACCGTTCTTCTGTTTATATTTGCACCATATAAATTTAGTGTTAGCGGATTAAATATATCCATCAGAAGTCCAATTGCCCTATTTTCACTTCTCTCATGTTCAATCATGATAATTTTACCGTCACCCTTACAAACTCGTTTTATCTCCTTTAATCCCTTAACCGGATCCGGAACTGAACAAAAAACACATGTTGTAAATACACAGTCAAAACTATTATCAGGAAACTCCATATTTTGAGCATCCATATGAATCAGTTTCACTTTTTTATTATATATATCTGACTTTTCTCTTGCCTTTTCTAACATCTTTTCACTAAAATCTATTGCTGTTACATTTATATTATCTGGATAGTACTGTATATTTTTCCCTGTTCCTACGCCAATTTCAAGAACATCTCCTTGCAATTCCTTCATAACCTCGGTTCTCCACCTTTTCAATGTCATTATTTCCATAGGCTGCTCTAAAATATCATATAGGCTTGAAGCTCTGTCGTATCTTTTTCGAATTTTTTCATTAATATCCAATTTAAAAGCTCCCAAAATATAATTAATATAAAAAGCTCTTGATAAATAATATTATTATCAAGAGCATTCTTAAATAAAAATGGTACTGATACTGAATTAATTCAGCTTTTATTATTTATCTTCTAAACCATTGCACCAGCCATTTTTTTGCATTCATCTGCACACATACGGCAAATATCTGCACATTTCTTGCAATGTTCATCTTTAAACATTGCACATTCCTCTGCACATTTGTCACAAACTTTAGCACACATCTTGCAATGTTCTACTGAAAAGCTGCCTCCCATTGACATAGTTGCAGCTGACATTTGACACATCATTGCACATTCCACCAGCATTTTTACACAATTCTTTCTAGCATTCAAATCCGGTTCATTTAAACATGCATTAAAGCACTCAAAGCAAGCCTGTGCACATTTATTGCAAGCATCTATGCATGATTGCATATGATTATTTGATACTATACCCATTGTAATTTCTCCTTTTCTTTAAATAATCTTGATATATAAATATTATTTGAAATTTAATGGATATTATTCTTAAACTTTTTTATTCTATTGGTTTATTTAATTCAAGTTGCACACTGGAATTATTTTCTTTGCTTTCACAGCAACTTGATTTTTTATTATTTTTTCCTCCACCTAACATCATAGGTATCATTCCTATCATCATAAGTGGACAAATAAATGGTGCAATTACTGCCAATATTCTACTGGTACCAGGGCTAACCCTTGATATAAATGGCAATGCTGCAAAAATTAATATTGGCAAACCGCAGCAAAGTATCATATGAAGCATATGTTTTATTGGACTATGATTGTGTGTTCCTTTATTTTCTTTATTATTTTCTTTATTATTTCCATGACAACTCATTTTAATTCCTCCATTGTACTTTCTTTAACAGAAAGGTTTATTGTATAAAGAGTTTACAATATAACTATGAAGAACTTGTGAAGCACCGTTATCATTAATATAACATGTACTTATACATTTTTCACTTATCTTTACTATATAATCCTATGATATCATCATGTAACATTTTCTTTAATACAATTTAGAAACGCATCTACAACAATACAATCATATTGAGTTCCTTTAAACTTTATTATTTCATTTATAGCTGTGTCCCTCGAAAGGGCTTTCCTATATGGACGGTTTGATGTCATTGCATCATAGGAGTCTGCGACAGCTATTATCAAAGCTTCTATAGGTATATTTTTGCTATTTAAACCATACGGATATCCCGTACCGTCAACCCTTTCATGATGATATAAAATAATTGGAATAATGTTATTAAGAGGCATTACATCTTTTAACATATCTGCACCAATAGCTGAATGCTCCTTTATTTTAGTGTACTCAAAATCATTCAGTTTATCTTTCTTTTTAAGAATTTCATCAGGTATACCTATCTTTCCTATATCATGAAGTAATGCTGCCGTATATAATGTATTAAGTTTTTCCTCATCTAATTTTAGTTGCCTACCTATCTTTAAAGAAATGTTTGCAACTCTGCTTGAATGACCTGCTGTATAAGTATCTTTTGCATCAATAGAATTAGATAATGCAATTATTATATTTTTATAAGAATCGTTAAGTTTTATGTATGCAGATTCTATTTCATTTCTTTGCTTAATTAATTCTATGTTTTGAAATGACAAGGTTTTAGAGCTACTATATACAATCCTCGCCAAAGAAACATATAATAAAATCAGCCCTAAAGTTACTATTATAGTTATTTCTATTGGTATCTGTTTTATATGAGAATTTATATTACCAGACTGTATCCCTATTTCATTTGTTATGAAATTATTAATGTGAAAATTTACTACAACAATTAAAATCCCCGACATAAAAATAAATATAACTAAACTTTTAACTATAAAATTATTAAACAAATTTTCATTATTATCCATAAAAAAATACCTTTAATCTTCTTGTAGCTTAAATTTGCTTATTAATCCCTTTAAATGTTCTGACGATTTATTTAAATCTGAAGCAATTACGCTTAAATTTGAAATTGTGACGTTTTGTTCAGATATAGTAGCAGCTGCTTCCTGCATACTTGCTGTGATGGTCATATTACTTTCTTTAATAGCTTCCATTGTCGCTGATAATTCTTCTGTGGAAGCACTTTGTTCCTCAGCAGTTGCTACGATATTTTGTACCTTATCATTAATATTGCTTACCTTATTGATTATATTTTGAAGCTGTGTATGAACATTTTCAACCATTACACTGCCCTTTTCAATATTTTCACCAACTTCAGAAGTTGCTTCGGTTGTTTGTTTAATCATATCCTGAATATTTAATATAATATTTTCAATATTTTCAGCTGATTTATTATTACTTTCTGCAAGATTTCGAATTTCATCAGCTACAACTCCAAATGCTTTGCCTGACTGTCCGGCTCTTGCAGCCTCAATTGATGCATTTAAAGCAAGCACATGTGTTTGTACAGTTATTGATTTAATTGTATCAATAATTTTTCCAATTTCATCAGCCTGACTTCCAAGCTTTTCTGTTATATTAATTGTATTTAAAGATATTTTTTTTGTTTTTTCCATTTCAAATTTTGAATTTAAAGCTTTCTGTTCACTTTCTTGTGTTAGATTGTTTATACTGTCAATTTCAATATTTATATGCTGTGCATCTGAAGCAAAAGTCTGAGATGCTTGTGCAATCATAAATATACTGTCGGTTATCTGATTGATTGACATGTTTATTTTTTGGGTATCTTCTGCTGTTCTGTTAGTATTATTTTTTATCATATTTATACTTTCGGCAGCTTGTATACCGCTTTCATTCAATAACATAGAGCCTTTTGAAATTATATCAGAATTTATTTTTATGTTAAGTACCATTTCCTCAAGATTTTCCATAAAATTATTAAAAGAAAGTGCTAATTTTAACATTTCATCTTTCGTTCTTACATATATTCTTTTTGTTAAATCCCCTTCTCCTTTCTCAAGATCCTTAAATATATTTAAAAAATTCAGAATTGGTTTAGTAATTACCCTTGAAAGTAAAACAACAATAATTATTGATAAAACTACATTTATTGCTGCTAGATAAATGGACATTTTTTGGTTCATTTCCAAATGCATTTGTAACGTCATCAGATCATCATTTAGTGATGATTCCATTTTCTTTTGTATGTCACTGACTTTCGAGTTAATGTTATCTGCCATTTTATCAAATTCATCCATCATTATATTTCCATTTTCATGACCGTTTGTTATATACATATTAGCCATTTCCTTACCATAAAAATATAAATTATTTAACTCTATATTTATTTCATCTAACTGTTTTTTATATTCCGGATTTATACTTGAAAGTTCCTTTGAATTACTTTTATAAAGGTTATATTGTTCTTCAGCTTCTTTTAAATGTGCTGTATTTTTTGTAGCACTTACATCTGTAAAAAATTGACTAACTTGAATTACATTATTTTTTATTTCAGTAGCATAAATAAAACTTGTAATAGCTTTTTCTTTAATTTCCATGATGTGCATTTTATCATCATTGTAAATTTTTTGATTATAAGCTGTGCTTGAAATTAAAATTAATAAAATTAGAGAAAATCCTGCTATAAGTTTCTTTTGAATTGTATTAAACATTTTGTCCTCCAAAAATCAAAGTATATAATGATCTAAAACATATATTTCACCATTACTTGTAAATATTAACATTAAATTATGGAGACAATGTGTAGAAATCATAAACTTGATTCTTACCTAACCCTTTAGCCATTAAAAGGGCATTATCACTAGATTTTATTATCTCTTCAACTTCCGTACCATCTTCTGGGTAACTTGCTACCCCTAATGATATCGTTATTGTAGGATAAGGATTATTATCTAATTTATTAATGTTAAGCCTTACTTTTTCGGCAACTTCTAATGCCCTATTTTTATTACAATCTTTTAGCAAGATAACAACTTCTTCTCCACCATATCTATACACATTATCACTTGCTCTTACAGAATCATTTATTTCATAACAAACTTTTTGCAAGACACAATCGCCTGTTTGATGTCCGAACCTATTATTAAACTCTCTAAAATTATCTATATCTATAAAAATTATTGAATAATTTTCATGCAAGTGTAACTTACATATATCTTCATCAAATGCTCTTCTATTTAAAAGTCCAGTTAATTTGTCAATCTTAAGGTCTTCTTTTAATATTCTATTAGAATTTTGCAATTTATGATATTTTTCATAAAGGCCTATTGACATAAAATAATTAATTAAGCCAAATATAACGCCTTGTATTATACAACCTATTAGTCCATTAGTATTTCGGATTAAAGGCATTAAAATAAAATGATATAATAATCCGTAACCAGAGCCAAGTAAGATCATGCTTATTAATAAACTGGATTTAAATGATAGTTTCATATGTAATATTCCTCCCTTATAACATTTTACTTGATTGTATTAGCTGTTTATTGTACACATAAAACTAATCCTAACAGTTAATTCAATTGTATTAAGTCTTGATAAATTAAAGCTCCTTTTTATAAATTTAAATATTATTTAGCATATTAGAACTTTGTGGAGTTATTATGGAGAATTCTAAGGATTTAATGTTATTACTCAAACAAGGTGGATGAATTAATCCACGTGTCTATAAAAGATTACATAGAAAATAATCAAAAGAGGAAAATAATATAATGGAATTAATATAATTTCTTATACAAGGAGAAGTCATGAAATGTTAATTATTAATACCATAGGTTTACATTATATTTTTTATAGGATTAACTTAAAGAAATATCAAATCATAAAATAATGTATGTAACTGAAAAGCAGTATTCAATAATTGAATACTGCTTTTTATATAACCCCTTTTATTATACCAGTTTATTTCAAGAATATCTGATTGCCTATTTATATCGAAGTGTTTATACTTTTTATACTGCGCAACTAGAAACTTGATTTTTGCCTAATCTTTTTGCCGTTAAAAGGGCATTGTCACTTGCTTTGATTATCTCATCAGCATGCTTACCATCATCAGGGTAACTAGCTACTCCTAATGAAATTGTTATTGAAGGATAAGGATTATTATTTAATTCATTGATATTAAGCCTTACTTTTTCAGCAATTTCTAATGTTTTTCTTCTGTTACAATCTTTTAACAAAATAACAATTTCTTCACCACCGTACCTATAGGCTTTATCACTTACTCTTATAGAATTTCTTATTTCACGACTAACTTTTTGTAAAACTAAATCACCTACTTGATGTCCAAACTCATTATTAAATTTTCTAAAATTATCAATATCTATAAATATAATAGAATAACTTTCATCTAATGATAATCCCATGATATCATTGTCAAATGCTCCTCTGTTTAAAAGCCCTGTTAACTTGTCAATGTCAAGTTTCTTCTTTAATAATTTATTAGAATTTTTTAATGTGTGATATCTTTTATATAAGCCAATTGACATAAGATAATTTATTAATCCAAAAATAACACCTTGACCTAAACAATGAACCAGCTCACTTCCAATTAAAGGCATAATTATAAAATGATATAATAACCCGTAGCCAGCGCCAAGTGAAAGCATACAGATTAATAAACTTGATTTAAAAGTTAGTTTCACATCAATACCTTCTTTAAGTATAATTTTTTTTACTTTTGACTTATATTAACATTTATATAATTAAAATACAATAAAATTTATTTTAATCATACCTGTTGGTAATTCAGGAGCTTTAATTTTTTATCAATTACAATGTAATATCAAATCCTAAAATTAATCATATATTAAACATAGAAAGCAGGTGAATTTGATGTTTACGTTAAACAATATCCCATTGCAACAAAACCCTATACCATTTTATACAAATATTTCTGCGACTGTCAACACTACAAGAGTAAATTATGATGATATGTATTACTACAATGTTGCTGTATCAAATATCATATACCCCAGTCAAAATATTAATTGGCGACCACATGCTATAATTCTCGTGCCATCTGATATGTGGCAATATGGAACCTGTGCCTCAAGTATTGTTCACTTTCCTGTTAATGGACCAGTGTTGTTCACAGAAAGAAATTACATGCCTCCTGTGATAATAAATGAAATATTGAGGTTGAATCCTTCAGGTGAAGATGTTCCTGCAAAAGTATTGATTGCCGGACCGGTATCAAAGGGGGTAGAAGATTATATACGAACATTTGGATTGACAACATACAGAATTACAAGCTCAGAAGATATATTCAGTGCATGCACCGAAATGGCAGACTTCAGGCTTAATGTAGTTCCGCCTACATCAGAAGAAGGAAATAATGATGTAATAGTAATATCAGGAGAAAATTATGCTGAAGGTATTATTTCATCCTTTTATGCAGCACATAAAGGCACTCCAATTATCATAGTCAGACAAAATGACATACCTCTGCCAATTCAAACTTTTATTTCAAGAAACCGAAACAAGAATTATTATATAGTAGGGTCCACTTATACAATTAGTGAAATTATCGAATCACAAATCAGGAATATGATACAAGGCAATGTGTCTAGAATAAACGGCTATGACCCTTTTACAATTTCAGTAAACTTTGCTAAATATGAAAGCTCTGTGGATAGTTTTGGATGGAAACATAACAAGAAAGACGGATGGGCATTTTCGTACAGTGAACTAAACAAATGGTACCATATCATCTCAAGTGTACTTTTTGCCCATTTAGGTAAACATACACCTCTGTTACTGGTAAACAGCAATAATCTACCTGACGTTGTTAAAAACTATGTAATAAGCGTAAACCCTGACAAAGAAATGCCTGACATGCCACCATATATGCATGCTTATATTTTAGGTAGCTTTTATGATATATCCCATGATACTCAAGTTGAAATTGAAAAAATAACGGATATCCAATCTAAAATGGAGCATTAAATAGCTAGAACATATTAGGCATAATGAAAATGGCTTTCTGTTAAAGTGTTTGTGCAAAAAAACAACCTGATATTAAACATCAGGTTGTTTTATGCAACTATTTATAATCAAAATTTTGATTAAAAGCTTTTGTAGGTTTTATATTAGAGCTATCGAGTTCACCACTTTTAAAAGCTTCTATATTTTCTTCTGCTAAGTTTAATAAATAACTTTTTATAAATTTAAACATATTATCACTCCATTTTCATTATATTTCATATTGGTATTTCTATATAAAGTATTATAACTAAAGATTATGGAGATGTTATGGAGAATAAGTCATTGAAAACACCTTAAAATACTTGTAAAAACTATAATCAGAAATTTGGCATATTAAAGATTTGCAAAAGTAATGAGCTTTAATAACCAAATATGATTATTAAAGCTCCAATATCTTTATATTTCTTCTATTCCAACTACCTCATATCCTGCTTCATCAATAGCTTCCTTAAACTTTACATCGTCAACCGGATGTGCTAAATCTACAACAGCATTCTTATTATCTAAATCTACATTTACGGATTTTACTCCGCAAATTTCTCCTAAAGCTTCTGTCACATGACCTACGCAATGTTGACAGCTCATTCCTTCTATTAATATTTTCTTCTTCATTTAATTTCCTCCATTATTTTTTTATTATATATATTAAATAATTATTTATAATTATCTAACTGGCTTAAATCTCTTTAATCTTAATGCATTAGCTAATACTGACACTGAGCTTAAACTCATTGCTGCTGCTGCAAACATTGGATTTAACAGTGGACCACCAAAGATAAATAATACTCCCATTGCAACAGGTATACCTAATGTATTGTAAGCAAATGCCCAGAAAAGATTTTGTTTAATATTTCTAATTGTGCTCTTACTTAATTGTATAGCAGTCGGCACATCCATCAAGTCACTTCTCATCAGTACTATATCTGCCGATTCCATTGCTACATCTGTACCTGAACCAATTGCTATTCCAATATCTGCTTGTGCTAATGCAGGAGCATCGTTTATACCGTCACCAACCATCGCTACTTTTTTGCCTTCTGATTGAAGTTTTTTAACTTCATTTGCTTTATCCTGAGGCAATACTTCTGCTAATGTTCTGTCTATTCCTACCTGTTTTGCAATTGCTTCTGCTGTTCTTCTGTTATCTCCGGTTATCATAGCTACTTCAATACCCATTTGATGAAGCTTTTCTATGGCTCTCTTGCTGTTTTCCTTTACTGTATCTGCAACTGCTATGATACCTGCTATTTTATTGTCTATTGCAACATACATAGGAGTTTTTCCCTCTTCTGCAAGCTTGTTAGATGTTGATTCCAAATTTTCCAATGAAATATTACGTTCAACCATAAGCTTTCTGTTACCAGCCAATATATTTTTCCCTTCAATCGTAACTTCAATTCCATGACCAGGTATTGCATTGAATGAATCTAACTTCTTAAACTCTAATCCTTTGTCTTCTGCACCTTTTACGATAGCTTCTCCAAGAGGATGTTCTGAACCCTTTTCAGCTGATGCTGTTAATTGAAGCAAGTCATTTTCTTTTATGCCATTTGATGTTATTATATCAGTTACCTTTGGTTTTCCTTCAGTTATTGTTCCTGTTTTATCAAATACGATTGTTTTAATTTTATGAGTTGTTTCCAGAGCAACACCACTTTTAATCAATACTCCGTTTTCAGCTCCTTTACCTGTTCCAACCATTATAGCTGTAGGAGTTGCTAATCCTAATGCACATGGGCATGCTATTACAAGTACTGATATGAATATTGTTAAAGCAAATACTGTTGATTGTCCTCCAAAGAAGTACCAAGCTAACGCTGCAACTATTGAAAGAACTATTACGACCGGTACAAAGTAACCTGAAATTACATCAGCTAATTTCGCAATCGGTGCCTTTGAACCTTGTGCATCTTCAACTAATTTTATAATTTGCGCCAGTGCTGTATCTTTACCAACCTTTGTAGCCTTATATTTTATTGACCCGTTTTTATTTATACTTGCGCCAATAATATTATCTCCGATATTTTTTTCTACTGGAATGCTTTCTCCAGTTAACATAGATTCATCAACTGCAGTTGTACCTTCTATAACTTCACCGTCAACAGGCATTTTTTCTCCTGGTTTAACAACAATAACATCGCCTACTTCAACATCTTCTATAGAAATTTCTACTTCCTTGCCATCTCTAATTATTATTGCTGTTTTTGGAGCAAGACCCATTAATTTCTTTATTGCTTCGGATGTTTTTCCTTTAGTTACTGATTCTAAATATTTACCCAATGTAATAAGTGTTAATATTACACCACCTGCTTCAAAATATAATTCATTTGCATAGTCACCATTTCCGTTATATATTTGTACAATGGCATAAATTCCATATATGAAAGCTGCAGCTGTACCTATTGCTATAAGAGAATCCATATTAGGACTTCCCTTAAACAATGATTTGAAACCTATAGTGAAATATTTGTATCCCACAATCATAGTAGGTGTTACCAAAATTAACTGTACAATTGCAAAGTTCCAAGGATTCATCATTGGATCTATAATTTCAGGTAATTTTATTCCAAACATTTCTCCAAACATATGACCCATAGCCATATACAAAAGCGGTGCCGTGAAAATTGCTGATATTACAAATCTTCTCCATAAAGATTTTATTTCTTTTTCTTTTCTTTCCTTGTCTGCGTCTACTGATGTATCTTCTTCAATAGCTTTATATCCTGCTTTTTCAACTGCCTTTTTTATTTCTGAAACCTTTACTAACGTAGGTTCATAACTTATGGTTAATTTTTCTGTAGCAAAATTTACATTTGCTTCTGTAACACCATTTAACTTTCTGGTAGCTTTTTCTACATTTTTAGCACATGAAGCACAGGTCATTCCTTCAATTTTCATTGTTTTTGACACTGCTTCAGATAAAGCTTTATATCCTGCTTTTTCTACAGCAGCTTGTATATCTTTTACAGTAACCTTTGAATCGTCAAAGGTTACATTTAACTTTTCAGTTGCAAAGTTTACACTTGCATCTGTAACACCCTGTACTTTCTTAGTAGCTTTTTCAACTGTCTTAGCGCAGGACGCACAGGTCATTCCTTGAATTTTAAGACTCTTCTCCAATCATTACACCTCATTTCTTATTTGTATTACTAGTAGTAGCTTGTGTTTTTGGTTTTGGTTTATTTAAATCACAGCAATCCATTCTACCTGTACCAAAAGTTTTTTCATTCTCTTTAGCCAATCTGTCTAGCCAGTTTTTAATAAATTTAAACATTTATACCACTCCTTTTTATTTTTGTATAATTTTTTCTAATATATTAATTATTTCATCAACTTTTTCATCACTTTTATCTTTTATAATGGCTTCTTTTACACAATGATGAATATGTTGTTTTAAAATCAATACATTTGATTTTTTTAATAGTGATTGTGCTGCTATTATTTGATTAGATATATCAACACAATATCTGTCATCTTCCAACATCTTAATTATGCCTTCAATTTGTCCTTTAGCTGTCTTTAAAGATGCTACAGCATTTTCCTTCTCTTTATTCAATAGAATCTCCTCCTCATATATTAATTATTTGCCTATTTGTGTGATATATACAGATTTTGATAAACTCTATACCCCCGGGGGGTGTTTTCTTATGTGTATAATAACAAAAGGTTATGGAGAAATTGTGAAGATTTAAAAAATATTTTTTCGTTTTTCTAAATAAAAAATTGCTCCCATATTATTGGATTTACTCTAAAGAATTCAACACTCCTCTAATTATGGGAAATGAAATCGAATTAATTGCATATAATTCTCCGTGTATTTTAAAAATGAAAACCGTCAGACTGCGCAAAACATAATTCGCAGTCTGGTGTCCCATTGTCACATTCCATCAGTTAATAAATTCAATTGATTCAATATGTCTTTTAACTCTTCTAATCTTTCTCCGTACTCAGCCCAGTTTCCATTCTTTTGAGCTTCTGTTGCTTCATTGAAAATCAAAGTTGCTTGTTCTATTAAAACATTAATATTTGTATTGTCATATTCTTCATTAATAGGTTTTTCTGGTTCTGGTTCAGTATAAATACCAAATATTCTTTCAATAGCCTGGTCTAACGTAGGCTCCATTACAATTCTATCGCCATAGGAAACAACCACCATTTTCATTTCAGGGAAGTTGCTTTCTGTATCTGACTTAAGATAAATAGGCTCTATATAAAGCAATGAATCTTCTATTGGTACTACTAGTGTGTTACCCCTTAAAACAGTTGATCCAACCTGGCTCCACAATGTAAGTTGTGATGAAATTACAGTATCCTGGTCAATTTTTGTTTCAATCATGTTAGGTCCTGGTATTGTCTTGGTTTTTGGAAATTTATACAATACAAGCTCACCATAATTTTCTCCATCATTTCTTGCAGCCAACATTGCAATCATATTATCTTTGCTTTGAGGTGTGTATTGTGTTGTTAAAAGAAATTCAACATTATCTTCCTCTGGCAGTTTGAACATTACATAGCTTGAATCTACAGGATCCTCGCCTCTATCCATATATTTTTCATTTGCAATATCCCAATAATCTTCTCTTCCGAAGAATACTGTAGGATTCTCTATATGATATAATCTATACATATCTGACTGCACATCAAAGTAAATCTGTGAATATCTCACATGATCTCTTAAACCTTTTGGCATTTCATTCATAGGTTTAAATAAATCAGTAAATATTTTATCATATGACTTAATTATTGGATCAGTCTCATCAGCTATATAAAAATCAATTGAACCATCATATGCATCTACAACTACTTTTACTGAATTTCTGATGTAATTTACATTCCAGCCTTCAATAAATTTATCTGTAGGCTGTGAATAAGGGAATCTATCACTAGCAGTGAATCCTTCAATTATCCAGTAAAGCTTTCCATCTTCTTGGTTTACAACAATATAGGCATCCGGATCAAAATACATAAATGGAGCTATTTCATAAACTCTCTCTATTATATTTCTGTTTATTAATATTTTACTGTTAGAATCTATGTTATTGGAAATTAACATTCTATAGCTTCCTTCTCTCAAGCTAAACAACAGCTTATTAACAAATGATAGTCTTATTCCTGCTTCTCCTCCATACAGTGTTTCAACATTATCTGAGCCTGAAGGATAGTCAAATTCCTTTTCATCTGTATTAACTATTATGTATTCATCAGTTTTTTCGCCAAAATAAATTTCTGGTCTTGTGATTTTAAAATCGATATTTGTTGTTGGTGGAATATTTTTTACAAGCATTTCAGGTTGCCCTTGAGCTGTAACCTCGTTAACCTGTGATAATGTTACTCCATAACCATGAGTATATTTCAAATATTGGTTAACCCATGTTCTTGCCTGCTCATTTAAGCGATTTTGGTCTAATTCTCTTGCTGATAGGAAAACCTGCTTGTAATCGCCATCAATTACATATCTATCCACGTCCACATCATTAAAAACATAATATGGTCTTATACCCTGCAATTGATTGTAAACCTGAATCAATGGTTCCTGGTCATTAATTCTTATGTTATCAATAACCTCCTGGTTATTGTTTATATCTTCGATAGTTAAATTATTGTTTACTGGAAACTCTACATCAATTACATCATTTAAGGAATAAGCTGTTTGAGTGCTTTCGATGCTGTATTCCATATATTTTGTTTCCTTTGAAAGCTGGTCAGGTTCAACTATGAAATTTTCAACTATACCAGCAAGCCCTGTTCCTACTATAGTAATAATTATTAATGTAGCTGGAACTGTCAAAGCAAATTTTAAATTTTTCTTTCTTGCACCAATAAAAAATGTAACTGCGGCAATTAAGCATCCCACTGCTAAAACTTTATACAAATTCAATGTTATAATAACATCTGTATAACCAGCTCCAAACACTCTTCCTAATTGAGAATACAATAAATCATAGCTTCTTAACACAAATCTAACAGCTAAAAATACAAATACAAATATTCCTATAATGGACAATTCATTAATAATTCTAGATGCAAAATTTTTATTTAACACTGCACTTAAATCAAATTGTTGATTATTTAATCTCATTTCCTCAAATTGTTCAGATACATTTTTGATACTGTCCTTAATTGCTAGGTATGCATAAAACAAAACTTTTACAACAATAAGAAGGAACAATATGTTTATAATAAAATCAACTGCAGTATTAATTAAAGGCAGTTTAAAAATATAAAAGCCAATGTCATTGTTAAATATAGGGTCTGTTATACCAAAGCTTTCACTATTAATAAACTGCAATATTTCAAACCACATGCTTGATACAATATTTGCAGTAAATAAGAAACTTATTGCTACGGAAATTAATCTTATCCACAAGTTGACCTTTTTATTGGTCTGTGTATCCACAATTTCAGATTCTAAATCATATTTCTTTTTTAATTTCTTGATAAATATGTACAATAAAAAATTCAAAATTACAAAAACAGGAACACCTATGACAAATTGAGCTTTTATTTTAGTTAAAAAAGTCTCTGTATATCCTACTTCCTTAAACCATAAGTAATCTGTTGAAAATTTAATTGCACTGCCAAAGGAATTAATTAATAGAAACAATATTATAATTAATCCAATGGTGAAAAACCTTCCTCTATTTCTCATAAACCCTCCTACTGAAAATGTCTTCTGTATTTTCTTATATCATTTAAATATGGAGAAGTTATGAATTTTTAAATAAACCTTAAATAATAATTTCTTAATTCTCCACATAAACTACATAATTTTATGTTATTTATGAGTTTTAAGTATATTGTAATTTTAACTTATAGACGGAGGTGGCTATGTCTGAAGATTATGAATTAACTAAAAACAAAGAAGGTGGTTATAAAACAAAAAAGCTAAAGAAGAAAAAGAAATATAAAATTATGTGTATTATACTGCTATTAATATTAATTGCAATAATTATTGCAGGTGCATCAGTATTAAAAACTGTAATTACAATAGTTAAAAGCGTACCTGAAATAGATCCTACGAAAGTGCTTAATACACTTTCAGAAAGTTCCGTAATAATTGATGAAAATGGAAATATTATTGAGCAGATTCATGATCCTAATGAAAACAGGGAAATAGTAAAATTAAGTGATATTCCAGAATACTTGCAAAATACATTTATCTCTATAGAAGATCAGCGTTTTGAAGATCATTTTGGTATAGATATAAGACGTATAATCGGTTCATTGCTTCACAATGTTAAGGTTGGTGACCCTACAGCTCAAGGTGCAAGTACAATAACTCAGCAGCTAGTCAAAAATTTATACCTAACAAATGAAAAGTCCTGGGAACGCAAAATAAAGGAGATATATTTGGCAATACAGGTTGAAAGAAAGCTTTCAAAGGATCAAATACTTGAAAACTATCTTAACACCATTCCTTTAGGTCAAAGCTCCTATGGTGTTCAAACTGCAGCTTACACTTATTTTTCAAAAGATGTAAGCGACCTTACACTTGCAGAAAGCGCACTATTAGCAGGGGCTGCTAAAAGTACTGTTCACTATGCACCTTTTAACAGATATAAATTGGATGACATAACTTATATTCCTAAAGAGGATATCGTAGGTTACGTCTATATCGGTTCAGTGCAATACGCATGTGTTTATAATCAAAATGCAATTAATAGACAACAAGTTATATTAAACAAAATGCTTGAATTAGGTTATGTAACACAAGAAGAATATGACTCTGCCGTTCAAGAAGATATGCGTGCAGCATTAAACCCTGGTCAAACCAAGGTCGAAGGTATTTCTTCCACACCAATGGATTATGTAAAAGAAAAAGTTATTGAGGATTTAATTGAAACACAAGTATTGTCCTATGAAGAAGCTGAAAATTATTTATACAAGGGCGGTTTGACAATAACTACTACAATTGATGTAAAAATGCAAAGATCCCTTGAAGATTCATATGCAAACTTTTCAGCCTTGTTCTTGGGAGCAGAGCCTTCAGGTGACAAACCAATTGCCCAGGACTGGAGATACTTCAAATGGTCAAATGGTGAAGGCACAGGAACCTTGGATTCAGCACTAAACATTTTAAACGAAAATGGTCAGATCATTTATTTTGCAAAAGACAATATAATGAATGCAGAAAACAACGTTTATTTAACTCCTGATGAGTATTACTATGATGATAATGGAAATTTAGTAATAAGCTCAAAGAAATTTGATATTTATGGTTCCTCTATTGATATAGTAGATGCTTACACAGTTGATGAAAAGTTGAATTTTGTTTCTCATCAAATAGGAACTTTAAACATTGGCAACAACTATGAAGTTCTTGAGCAAAAAAGATTAAAGGGTACATTTAGAATACCTAAGAGCTACGTTGATAAGAATACTGAAATGTTCCTGGTTGGAAGTGATAATTACTTAAGAATTCCTGAAGGATATTTCTACTTCCAGGAAAAAGGAATAGTACAGCCACAGTCAGCAACAGTCATAATGGATTATAAAACAGGTAAAATAAAAGCTATGATTGGCGGAAGAAATATTGAAGGAAGCAAATTGTTTAACCGTGCAACTGAAGCAACAAGACAGCCTGGCTCTACAATCAAACCCTTATCAGTCTATTTGCCTGCACTTGATTTAGGATATTCAGCTGCTTATCCAATAGATGACCTACCAAGATACAAAGAAGGCAGTAACGATAGATGGCCTAAAAACTGGTATGAATACAAAGATATTAAATACTGGGGTATTCAGACCCTTCGTAGATCCATAGAACAATCAATCAATACTAATGCTGTTACAATGCTTGAAACAATAGGAACAGATGCTGCTATGAACTCATTAGTAAAATTAGGATTAATAGATATGAACAATCCTGAAAATGACACATTTGTTTCTCCATCAGAAAATCCTTCATACAATGATGTTAATCTGGCTTCTCTTGCACTAGGAGGCTTAACAAAAGGATTCACTCCTCTAGATATGACAGCTGCATATGGAGCAATAGCAAATGATGGTGTTTATATTGAACCAATAGCATATACAAAGGTAGTAAACAGCAACGGCGAAACTATATTGGAAAAAGTTCCTGAAACACATGTTGTCGTAAGTCCTGAGATTGCTTCACTTATGAAGGATATATTAAGAACAACTGTTAATCCTGGTCTTTCATACAGAGCTAAGCTCCCTGCTGAAATGGGAATTGAAGTAGCTGGTAAGACGGGAACAACTCAAGCAAATGGAGACTTCTGGTTTATAGGTTTTTCTCCTTATTATGTAGGCGGTATATGGGTTGGAAATGACAATGTACAAATGAAGCTTTCAGGAGACAGTGGTGCCAATGCAAGATTATGGAGTGCTATAATGACTCCTATTCATAAGGGACTGCCTCCTACAAAAATTGAACGTAATCCTAATTTGATTCCTGTTCAGGTTTGCAGTTTTTCAGGTCAATTACCGTCTGAATTATGTCAATTAGAGACAAGAAACAACCATATAATTACAGAATATTTTGTACCAGGTACACAACCAACTGAGAAATGTGATATTCATATAAAAGCAGAAGTATGTACAGATCATAATTTGCTTAAGTCACAGTATTGTCCTGAAGATTTAGTAGAAACTAAAGTTTTCTTTACTAGAGATCCATTATATGATCCGGATGCTAGAACAGATAATTATGAAACTAAAAAGCTTTACCGCCAAATACTTGAAGATTCAATAACCTTTTCGTTAGATGAATTAAAACAAATATATATAAGCCAAGCTACCTGGGATGATAATAACAAATTAACTCATGTTTTAGGAGTTTCTGTTGAAAATTTGAGTTCTTCTAACTCAATTGTAGAAGATTATCCATATCAAATACCTACTAAAACTTGTACGTATCATACAAAATGGCACTATGAGCAATGGATTATCCAGAAAAATTCTACTAACGACAATAAAATTGATAATAACTTGAAAGACACTATTTCAGATATTGTTGATGAGCTGATAGATAATGACAATACAGGCAATTCAAGTAACAAACCAACAGATTCAAACTTGGAATATATTATAAAAAATTGATATATTTATTTTTAAATTACAAGCGACAAAAAGCATCTGTCAATTGATGAACAGATGCTTTTTTATTACCACAGTTGAATTATACTACAGATGAAACATTCTGAGACGATTCAGGATTTTCTACAAAACTTCTTCTGCATGATTCACTGCAAAAATAATAAGTTTTTCCATTTAGATTTTGTTTTATTGCTGTTTCAGGATTAACATACATGCCACATACTGGGTCAATAACCATTTCAACTTGGTTGCTATCTATCCTGCCATTACCAGTTTTTCCTGCATGCACATGACCTTCATCACTATGTCCGCTATGAGAATGTCCGCCGCAACATCCTCCCCCTTTAAACATCATAAATCCCATTGCACCTATTAAAAGAAAATATAAACCGTTCTGCAATACAAATTCCATAATTTTTTCCTCCTGATATTATTTTCTAGTATAATAATAAATAATACTTATGAAGTTTTTGTGGAGATTAAAGTTTTTTATTTAATATAATTTATCATCATTATAAAAATGTACTCTTTCACCTGAATTCCCTACATCACTAAATACTAAAGAAAAAAATTCAGTTTCAGAATTTATGATTTTATTGCCATTAAACTCATTCTTAATTGTTAAAACTCCGTTTATGTGATGAATATCATTGTTTTTTAATTCCCATTCAAATCCGTCATTTATAATAATTCCTTTATCTGTACGAAGCTCTATATACTTACTAATCTCTTGATATGATGATAACTCTATGGAATGCGTTCCAAGTGATACATTAAATACAAGATTTTCAATGTCTCCATTTCTAGGGCTTAAATAATCCACTATAATGTCTATATTTCCCTCATTGCTAAAAGTAATATACTTTGAAAATATGCTGTTTTGTGCTTCACCATATATTTTTTCTTCTTGTTCATTGGAAATTTCATTAGAGCTTTCATCAATATTGCCTTTTATATCTGAAACTTGCTCCTGTTCATTTGTTTTTGGTTGTTCATTTTTCTCAAGTAAAGGATTATACCCCTTAAGAGTTACATACAATATCAATAATCCAACTGCGCATATAATAATTAATTTAATACTTTTTTTCATAGCACACCTTATCCTAATTTTATCATTCATATTTTATATGTTTATACATTAACTTATAATTATGAAGTAACTATTGAATTTTAAATTTATATAAAATCAATAGTTGAATTTTAAAACTAAATAATTTAGCTTCTAAAAAAGAACTAGTCAATTTATATACTAGTTCTTATGATTTATTAGTATTTTCAACCTTGCACATAATAAAAAACAAATACTGATACTGCAATTAACACAATTAAATATAATATTGAAGTGCTTAATTTAATTTCTTTATTAACCAAATCATTATTATATTCAGCACTATTTTTTGAAAGTATCTTGTAAACTACAATTCCTATGATTACTAAAATCAAGCTCAATAAATGAGAAATTGAAAACGGACCCCATATTATTGGATTTATTCTAAAGAATTCAACAATTCCTCTAATAATAGGGAATGAGATCAAATAAATTGCAAATAATTCTCCGTCAAATTTTTTATGATAACTTCTTCTCCATAGAAATATAAATAATATATAATCCAAAATAAATTCATAGACTTGTGCAGGATGTAATATCTGCCCCCCATAATTAATTCCCCATGGCATAATATCACTCATAGTTTTTCCGAAAACATCACAACCCACTCTTCCAATTCCTTGTGCTAACGGTAATGCAGTAACAATAATATCAGCTAGCTTTAAAAATGATTTTTTCTTTTTGACAGTATAAATATAGCCAGCGACTATAGCTGTAAAAATACCTCCATGGATTGATAATCCCCCTTCATAAATTTTAAAAATCTCAACAGGATTATTAAAATAAATTGATGGATTATAGAATAATATATAGAATAATCTTGCTCCAACTATACCTGATATAATTGTAATTAAAACTAAATCTGTTATTATTTCTGAACTAATATCCCTTTTTTTTGCTTCATTTATGGCAAAAATTGTTCCTATAGCAATACCTACTGCTACCGCCACTCCAAAAAAATATATATGAAATGGACCAATACTAAATAACTCTTTCATTATAAACACCTCGCTATTTTATCACACTGCTAATTCTATTGAAAACTTAAAATTTAAATCTAACATTTATATTCCTATCTAATTAATAATTTGGTTAAGTGGTAAGCATTATTTTACATAATTCAGAGGATTTTGCGGTACACCATTGATTCTGTATTCAAAATGAACATGATTTCCTGTTGAATAACCTGTAGAACCTACTAAAGCAATTGTTTCTCCTTTAGAAACCGCTTGTCCTTTACCAACCAGTAATTTAGATGCATGAGAATAAAGAGTTGAAATTCCTCCTCCATGATCTATAATTACATAATTGCCGTAAGACCAATGGTAACCAGAAAAAATAACAATTCCATCATTAGAAGATACGATTGGCTGTCCATATGGACCTGGTATATCAATCCCACGATGATTTGACCATGCTCCGGTTATCGGATCAGCTCTTCCACCAAAGTAAGATGATATTCTGCTGTACCCCGGTAAAGGCCAAGACATTCCACCTCCAGAAAATTCACCTGCTCCCTGTAAAGATAAAATGTCTCTTTCAATTTGACTTGATTGGGCTTCTTCGGCAACCATTAATAATTCAAGGGACTTAATATCCTGCTCAAGGCTTGAAATATAATCGTCTTTAGCTTTAGAGGCTGTCTCAACACTTTCTTTCTTATCACTTAATTCTTTTATTACATCCGCTAATTCAAGCTTCTCATTTTCAAGGCTTAATTTAACTTCTTCAACCTTTTTCTTTTGTTCTTCTATACTTTTTAGCAATTCTACGTCGCTTTCAACAATAAGTTGTACCATATCAACACGTGTCATTGCATCGGTTAAATTTTCTGCATTAAGTATTAACTCAATGTAACCAGAAGTACCACTTTTGTACATAGCTCTTAGTCTTTCTCCAAGCAATTTGTTATTTTCTTCTATATCTTTATTTAATTTGATAATTTCTTCTTCCTTTAAATTAATTTTCATATTTAATTCTTGTTTTTGAAGTTCGTAATTTTGTAATTCTAAATTAAGTGCATTAATCTCCAGCTGTAAACTGTCTATATCTGCTTGCATACTATTTTTTTCATTTTTCAAAGCATTCGCTTCATTCCTATATTCTAATATTTGGCTTTGTATACTTGCTTGTTTGTTTTGCAAATCATTAATGCTTCCTCCGGCATTTAATGGTGTAAAACTTTCAATGGCAAATATTATGCTCAAGCTTAAAATTATAGATTTCTTAAACATACGTATTCTCCCTGTCAAATAAATTATGTATTCTACAAATAATGACAAAGATATCAAAATATTATGGAGTTTCTATGGAGAAAATTATTTTTTATCTCCACAACAACTTCATAATTTAAATTTATACTGTACCCATAGAAATTAAAAAAAGGAGAGATAGATATGTTTAAAAAAGTATTAGGTTTAACTGCTGCTGTAGTAGTTGTCTTAGGGTTAGCTTCTGTTTCACTTGCAAAAATAGGTGTAGAAAAAATAATAAGCAATCCAGTATATGCACAAACATCTGTTACAACAAATAATAGTTCATATAGTAAATATGATATGATTGAAACAATGAGAAATAATGGCTTCAGTGATATAGCAGATGATTTGGAAAACGGTGATTACAAGGCGATGGATGATTTTATGAATACTTTAACTGAAGAGGATTATCAAAAAATGATTGATTTAATGAGAGAAACAAATCCTGGAATGGCAGATATGATGGAAGGCATTGGAAGAGAACAAATGATAGAAATGCATAATGCCATGGGTGGAGCCGGTGGCTGCCATGGAAATAATAGAAATAATGGTAATGATGAATTTGAAGAAACAAAGACAGTTTTATAAACAGTAGAATTGAAAAAAATATATATTTAAACAGTATTCAAAATTTATTTGGATACTGTTTTTTTGTTTATAATTATATTTTATTAATTAATAAAGATATCTTTACTTTTTCATCTTATTTATCCCTTAATTTACCATCAATAATATCATTATCAAATGGAGTTTTATATTCTGACTGATTTTTAAACTCAGTTACTGCCTTTTTGACTCTATTTAATGAAGCTATTGTTCCCGGTCCGCCGATACATCCACCAAAACACGCCATACCCTCAAGTAAATATCCGTTCTTTTTCCCTGCCTTTGCCAACCTCATAAGTTTTACACACTCATGCAAAGTAGATGCACCTTCAACATTTATCTCTCTAAAAGGGTCAATTTTTTGAGCGGTATTTTTTACTGCTTCAGCTACTCCACCTGCTATGGCATAGCCACGACCGAGTGTAGAAGCATCCTGTATTTCTTTTGATACCTCTATTTCTGATAATTCTATTCCCTTAGCAACAAACATACCCATAAGTTCCTCAAAGGTTATTACAAAATATACATAATCTTTAACATCTTCTCGTAATGCTTCTAACTTCTTAGAAATACAAGGACCTATAAATGTAATTTTTGCTTCAGGATCCTTATTCTTAATATACTTAGCGGTCTCTACCATTGGAGAAGAAGAATCTGATATATATTGGTATTGATCCGGAAACAACTTCTTAACCATTATTGTCCAAGAATTGCAGCAACTTGTTCCCATATAAGGATTTTCGCTAGGTACTCTTTCAAGAAATTCTTTTGCTTCCCGTAGAGTTGTAATATCTGCTCCAAGGCTAACCTCAACTACATCTTTAAATCCTAGTTGCTTAATACCCTCGAATATTTGAATTGGAGACGCTAATGGTCCAAACTGAGCCAAAAATGACGGAGCAATAATTGCATACATATGATTATTTTTCTTCAACGCTTTTACAAGCTGGTATATTTGGGACTTATCTGAAATAGCTCCATATGGACACTGAATAATACAATTCCCACAAGATACACATCTAGCTGCATTAATTTGAGCTCTACCTAAATAATCACTATCAATTGCATTAACACCACATGCTTCAGCACAAGGTCTCTCATACTTTACAATTGCGCTATATGGACAGGTTTCCTTACACCTACCACATTTAATGCACTTATCCTGATCAATAATTGCTCTTTCCTTACCAATAGAAACTGCATTTGTTGGACATACATTAGTGCAAGGATGGGCTAGGCACTTTCTACAATTGTCCGTAACATAAAAAGACTTAGTCGGGCATGCCTCACACGCAAAGGTAATGACATTTACTAAGGGCTCAATAAATTGAGTTTCATCAACATTTGCTTCAGAAATTCCATCAGTAACACGATGATACTCCGTTGGTTTTCTTACATCTAACCCCAATGTCAACCTTAGTCGTTCATCTACTATTGCTCTTTCTCTAAATATACTATCTCTATATATAGCTACCTCTCCAGGTAAAATATCAAATGATAATTTTTCCAATTCGCTTAAATCAGTTTCATCATATGCCATTTTGGCAATTTTTGTAAATACTTGTCTCCTAATGTTAATTAGATTAACATAGCTTTCTTTCATAAAAATTAGTCCTCCAAGTTTCTTTCTGTCACTTTCTCATTTTATTAACAATCTTCTCCATGACAGTCTGACCTGTTGCATGAAACATAGTCTCGTCATCTATAACTACTACAGGTGCTGCCTGTTCTATCTCATCTTTGCAAAATCCTAAACACTTAATTACTTCTACTTCCAATTCTTCATCGCTATAGTTGTCTGCATCATTATTGATAATATCCTTTAAGTCATCAATCTGATCTAAAATTCCCATTGAACCCAGCAATGTACAGCATGAACCTACACAGACTTTTATCTTCATGATATTCCTCCAAATACTATTATTTGTTAGCTCTTATTTAAATATTATATAGTATCATGATGCATTTTTCCATAAAAAAATCAATAAAACCTAATATCACTCGTATTATTGATTTTTTTATTTCACTTATTTTTTATTATATGAATTCTTTAAATATCATTTTCATTAATAGGTTTAAAATCAAATTTAATCAATTTTTAACAGCCTTGCATTTATAGCTACAATGATTGTACTTAAAGACATTAATACTGCTCCCAAGGCAGGACTTATAACTATTCCCTGATTATACAATATACCTGCTGCTAAAGGTAGCGCGACCACATTATAAGCAGTCGCCCATACCAAGTTTTGAATCATTTTTGAATATGTAGCTTTAGATAATTTTAAAATATTTACTACATCCAGTGGATTACTTTTAACAAGAATAATATCTGCAGTTTCAATTGCTACATCCGTACCAGCACCAATTGCTATTCCTAAATCTGCTTTGGCCAATGCTGGTGCATCGTTAACTCCGTCACCGGTCATGGCTACCATTTTTCCTTCGTTATGCAGCTCATCTACTTTATTTGATTTATCCTGAGGTAAAACTTCTGCAATTACTTTGTCTAAATTAAGCTTCTTTCCAACATAAGAAGCCGCTTTTTGATTATCTCCCGTAAGCATTATAGATTCAATATTCATAACTTTTAAAGTATCAATAGCTTCTTTGGAAGTTTCTCTTATAATATCTGATAAGGCAATATAACCGATAAGTTTTTTATTTTCTATTACAAATACTACTGTCTTTCCTTCTCCGGCAAGTTTTTCATATTGACTTTCATCAAATGATACACCTTCTCTTCTCATATAACCAGGGCTTGCTATCATAATATTTCTGTTGTCAACCGTTGCTTTTAATCCTTGTCCTGTAATATTTTGATAATCCTTGACTTCTTTTATTTCAAGGTTTAATTTTTTACCTTCTCTTACAATTCCTTTAGCAATTGGATGTTCTGAATTTGACTCAAGGGAATATGCTATTGATAATAATTCATTCTTAGGTATTCCTATTTCAAAAACATCAGTAACACCAAATTCGCCTTCTGTCAAAGTACCCGTCTTGTCAAAAACTACAGCATCTAATTTTCTTGCATTTTCAAAAGCTGCTCTGTCCCTAATTAACAATCCTCTTTTAGCTCCAATGCTTGTAGACATTGAAGTAACAAGCGGTGTAGCTAAGCCAAGTGCATGCGGGCAAGAAATAATCACTACCGTTACTGCTCTTTCAATCGCAAAGCTTAAATCTCCACTAATTATCATCCATGCAACAAAAGTTATAGTTCCTGCTGTAACAGCTATATAGAACAACCACTTAGCAGCAATATCAGCTAAGGTTTGAGTCTTTGACTTTGAAGCCTGTGCCTCACGAACAAGTTTAATAACTTGTGACAGGAAGGTTTGATCTCCAACTCTACTAACTTTAAATTTTAATAATCCTTCACCATTAATAGAACCGCCGATTATCTCATCTCCTGCCTTTTTTTCTACTGGTACCGATTCTCCAGTAATCATTGATTCATTAACATCAGAATTTCCGTCATAAACTATCCCATCTATTGGAATTTTCTCACCAGGCTTAACTAATACTGTATTCCCTTCTTTTAATTGTTTCACAACAACATCAACAATATCACCGTTGTCTTTAATAAGATGTGCTGTCTCTGGCATTAATTTTACTAATTCCTCCAAAGCCTTTGAAGCACCCATTACTGACTTCATTTCAATCCAATGTCCTAAAAGCATAATTACTATCAAAGTAGCTAATTCCCAAAAGAAATCATTGCCCTTTAATATAAATACCGTCAATGAACTGTAAACATATGCAACTATTATTGCAAGTGCTATTAAGGTCATCATTGCAGGTGATTTTTGTTTTAATTCATCTTTAGCACCTTCAAAAAACGGCTTACCTCCATAAAAAAATAGTATAGTTGAAAGAGCAAACAATACATAAGGATCACCGTTGAATCTCCAATTTACCCCCATAAACATTTGTATCATAGGTGAAAGAATCAAGATAGGAACGGTTAATACTAAAGATATAAAGAACCTTTTTTTAAAGTCCTGAACCATCATAGCATGATGGTCATGATGGTTTTCTTGGTTTTCATTGTTTTCATGATTACTTTCATGATGACTTTTATGATGTTCATGGCTTCCATGGTTCAAATGTTCACGTTCATTATGTTCATGATTCATATGGTTCTGTTCCATATTTCTATCTTGCGTATGTTTCATATTACTATGGACTAAAACCTCATTATTGCTTTTATCATTGTTATTATGATTATGCATACAATCCCTCCTAACTTTTCTAAACTAGTAAAATTTAATTTATTTTAATATTACCCATTAATTAATTTTATAATCAAACTATTCTAAATCAGTAAGTTTGTATGTTAATAAAAGGCTCTTGATAAAAACATTATCAAGAGCCGTATAAATAAAAATGGTACTAATACTATTTAAACCATTGCACCATCCATTTTTCTACATTCATCTGCACACATACGGCAAATGTCTGCACATTTTTTACAATGGTCATCTTTAAACATCGTACATTCTTTCGCTGTTTTCTGCACCTTACTTTTCTAATAAACTACACAATTAAAATTCACTTAATTAAATCATTTAATTTTTCACCTTTAATTTCGTCAGAACTCCAACCGATAACAGCAAATTTTCCTTTTGAGTGTTCCCCAACCTTATTTATCCACTCTATTTCGTTACTTGCTCTTTCAGATAGCAATTTATTTGTAGTCTTTGATTTATAAAGGGAAGAATTTATAACCCACCAATTTGTACATATGCCTGCACGCTTTAAATCCTCTTCTAACCTCAATGCTTCGTAAACAGGAGTTGCTTCTGGTAAAGCAACAATTATTACCTCAGTTTCACTAGAGTTTTTAAGCCTTGGTAATAATTTTTTTGCTGATTCCGGAATGTAACCTTGAGAACGTGTTATTTCTTGATTGTAAATTTGGGTTGATTCTAATAAAAGCAATGTGTGACCTGTTGGTGCAGTATCTATTACTACAACTTCGTCTTCAGCTTTTTCAACTATATCTGCAAATGCCCTAAATACTGCAATTTCTTGCGTACAAGGCGAACGCAAATCTTCCTCTACATACGCAATATCATTTTCCGACAATGTCTCGTTCGCTTTATATAAAACCTCATCTTGATATTTTTTAAGCACTTCTTTTTCATCTATGTGACTCATAGTGATACCGCTTTGTTCTTTGATAACAAAATCAAGGTGCGCAGCAGGATCAGTTGTCGTTAAATGAACCTTCTTTCCTTTCTTAGCCAATCCTAATGCAATTGCTGCAGCTGTTGTAGTCTTACCTACTCCACCTTTTCCCATAGTGAAAATAACTTTTTTGTTTCTATTATATAATTCATCTATTATATCTCTTAATCCTTTTAAAGACTCAGCATTTATTTTTTCTTCGTTTAATTTAAATTTATCTTCTTCTAAAAATGATCTTACATATTCCACACCACTAATATTATAAGCCCTAAGCGGTATAACATAGGTTGTTATATTTTTAAATTCCTCTGGCATTTCTGACAATGCTTTTTGCTGCTTATTATAAAAACTTTCTGATATTTCATCATCATACTCAGTAAATAACCCATTAATCACCAATGATTGATTTTTTACACCTATTTCAGATAGCTCCATTGAAGCTCTTTTAGCTTCTGCTATGGGTCCAACTTCAGGTCTAGTAACTAATATTAGAGTTGTTAAGTTTCCATCCGATAAAGTTTCAACTGCTTTTTTATAAACATCCTTTTTTTCTTCAAGTCCTGAAAGCTGTCCTAAACATGATGCCCCATGAGTGCTCTCACTTATGAAGTTACTCCATGCAGATGGTAGCTGCAGCATCCTTAAAGTATGACCTGTAGGAGCAGTATCAAATATTATATAATCATATTCCTGCTTTGTTTTTTCATCTGTAATGAAATTTGAAAATTCATTAAATGCTGCTATTTCCATAGTACAAGAACCTGATAACTGTTCTTCCATATTTTTTAAAACTGATTCAGGCATCAATCCTCGATATGGTGCTATTACACTTTCACGATATTCTGCAGCTGCTTGCACTGGATCAAGATTAGCAACTGTAAGATTTGGAACTTCATTAATTTGTACACCTTTGTTATTTAATTCTGTTTTAAACAAATCTTGTAAATTAGATGCTGGATCAGTGCTTATTAATAATACCATTTTACCCATATCCGCTAAAGTTACAGCAGTTGCACAAGCGGTAGAAGTTTTTCCAACACCGCCTTTGCCGGTGTAAAATAAATATTTAGTCAGTTTTATATTTTTAAGATTGAAAATTTCCATATAATTTCTCCTAACAACAATCTCCCCCATCACAACCGTAATCGCCCGATTTTTTTCTGCTTGCTCTTAAAACCTTTGGCTGAAAACCAAATTCTTTTACAGATAAATCAAAAAAATTTGCCATTTCATCATTGGTTGGATATCTTCCTATTATAACTAATTCTCCATCTAATAGCGCTGCAGGAAGCACATCAATGCCTTTTTCATTAATTAATTTATTTATTACAGTATTTTTAATAAATTCTTGTGGTGCATTTGATAAATTAAATCTTTCTACTTCCATTCCTTTTTTATTTAATGTATTAAGAACAGTTGATATTCTAATCAGTTCTGGATCAACATTCACTCCACACACACCTGTAGAACAGCACATTGCTGGTTCAAATATCTGCATTTTTTTCATAATATTCTCCTTAGATTCTTATATATTATTTTATGAACATTTACTACTTAGGACTTTTAAGTCCATTTTAAATTTCATGAATAATTTTATACCCTTCAAATAATTCTAAACCATTTTTCTTTTATAATGTCTATTTAATTTGTAAATATAGATAATTATATATTATCTTCTAAATTAATGAGTTGTTATCACTTTTAAAGGATTTAAAAAATATAAAATTATATAGATAGCTGCACCAATAAAGACTGTAACACTAAAACCAAACATCATTGAAAGAGCTACTGCTAATGTAGACCCAAATACAGAAAAAATTCCGTTTATCGCAATCATAAGAGGAACTAAACTTTCTTGTTTATCTAGACTGTTCACTTTTTTAATCCCTGTAGGATATCCCATTCCCATGAAAAATCCCATAGGGAATAAATATATAAATATAATTAATAGTTTATAGGTTAAACTCAAATTATTTGTTAGGAGTAAAACATCACTTAGTTTTACTTGAATTAATAAAATCGAAACACCTGATAAAAGAATGAAATAAGGTAATTTCTTTGTTAACTTTTCAATTATTTTACTACCGCTTGCCAAACTGCCAATGCCGCTGCTGATTAATAAACTAAATAATATAAAACTAAAAGCAATAGATGAGCTTCCAAAGTACAATACTGTCTTTTGTATCAGCGGAATCTCTACTAACATATACGCTATGCCCAATGCTCCAAAATATATTGAAGCTTTTTTAGTTTCTAACTCTGTTATATATTTCTTTTTAATGTATAATGCAAATGCTAATATTATTACTAATATTAAAATCATTTCTAAAGGAATTAACTTAGTATAGTTGTAAAAAAATGGTTTATCATCCGTAATAGGATTTGCATTATGTCCAAAACCGCTTAATAGCTGTTCAAAATTAATCTTTCCTTCCCTTAATGACTTATACGGTTCAATTTCATAACCAGGCATTTGAATTATATCCCTGTTTTGAGATTCTGCCACTGTTATAATAGAATTTAATTCCGCAGAGCTGAAAGGTGCATTTTTAAAAATTACAACTGGCATTGATATACTGCCGTGGGCACTGTTTTGTCCTATCCTTGCACCATTAATTATAGTAATATAATTATTTACATCTTCTTCTTTGATGCCTTTGTCTAGTAATACTTTAATGCCGGTATTAACAATCTTGGTTAAATCTAATGTATTGTGAGCTACGAATGTCAATTTACCGTTTTCAGTTAAATGATCAAAATACTGATTTACTGCTTCCTCTGTATATATATAGTACTCTGCCAGCGAATACATTGTATTTTCAATAGAATTTGTCATCACCTTTGAAAGATATATATTATCGTATTTTTCGTTGATGTTTTCAATAAAATATCTTCCATCCTGGATATATAAGTTAACTCCTGGATAATTATATATATCCCCATTAAATTCTTTGAATTTATTGACCGCTTCTATAGTTGATGGATTTATTTCTACTGCATCAATTTTTTTATTACCTCCAAGTAGCGAATAAAGTACGTCATTTCCTCCACCTGAACCAATAACAAGGGATTTATCATTTTTTCCAAATGCAAATGGAATATAATTTACATCATATTTCAAATGTTCAACTGATTTTAAATCTCCGTTAAATTTAATTATAGGTGCTGCTGCACCCCCATCTGTGGCAATTAACAATTCATCTCTTCCTTCAACCTTAATAACATCTGTTCTAGATAAGGCATCCCAATTAGAAAAGATAATTTCAGTGTTTCCAGCAGTTTCTTTATAGCTTCCTACTAGTTTCTCAGGATTTGTGTAGTAAGCATAAAATTTATTTTCAATGTCTTCTATAAGACTGTTATTAATAAATAGTACACTCATTAAAATCAAAAAAACTGAAGATATTATTAATGGTTTTTTTTTTTACAATATAAGCTGATACTTACTGCAGATATTGCTGCTATTATGCAGACAATAATAACACTTAGAACAAATCCAAATGAATTCATAATTTTTATAACAAGCAAGCTTCCCAACCCTGCTCCAAGTAAATCCAATAAATATAATTTATTGCTTTGGCTAGCCATTTCCTTAAATACAATTGAAGTTATAATACCACCTGTTATGAATGGTAAAATTGAAGCCGGTAAATAAATTGATGCCGTTGGATTAAAGGGCAAAAAATACATAATAGATATAACTCCAATAAATATTATAGGCAATAAAATCGAAGTGCCTGTTAACAACTTTATAGAATTATTTTCATTTATATACTTATATGTTAAAATAGCTCCAATACCACTGCCAAGAATAGCCATGGATACTATAATAAAAACTAGCCCTGGTGATAATAGTGTTGAAAATAACCTTGTAAGTAGCGTCTCATATATAAAAAGAGCCATTGTTGTCAAAAATACAGAAAAGTATAAATAGATTGTCTTTTTTGATTTAAAATCAATATGAATAATGTTACTCATATAAACCTCCATTAAATTATTATAAAAAGAACTAGAGCACTAGTTCTAAGTTTTAATAAATATATCATTCAATTATGGAGAAGTTATGATACATCATAAAATTATTTATTCAATGATGAACAACTCTCAATGTATGGAATAACCATTTTTATAAACTAAAATAAAAAAACACTTCATAACTGTACTATACAATTATGAAGTTATATTGAATTATTATAAAAATCACTATTTATTCCATTTTAAAGAACCACTCTTCGCCATGATGCACAATATCATATAGGTTTAAATAAATAAGTTTTATAAGAGAATCATATTTGAAATATAATTATTATAAATATATATACTCTCTAGTCCAGGGCAAGTTATTATTAGCACCTTTAGTAAACAAAAATTGATGGATATCTATATTACCGCTGTTAAAAGATGCAGCACATCCGTTCAAATATAAGCGCCACATTCTAATAAACTTATCATCATACTTCTTCATTACTTCAGGCAATGCAATTTCAAAGTTCCTCGACCAGTGCTCCAATGTTCTTCCATAATGTCTTCTTAAACTTTCAACATCTAACAAATAAAATTCTTCATCTGCCATATATGTAATTAATTCTTTAATTGTAGGTATATATCCACCGGGAAATATATATTTATTTATCCAAGAATTCACACCATCACCATTAATACCAGTTATACAATGAAGTAAAGATATTCCATCTTCATCTAATAAATTTTTAACTTTTGAAAAGTATTCAGGTAATAATTCCTTGCCAACATGCTCAATCATACCTACACTTACAATCCTGTCAAATTTTTTATTTTTTATCTCTCTATAATCCAGCAATTCAACTTCTACAAGATTCTCTAACCCTTCCGTTCTAATTCTTTCTTTAACTTTGTTAAATTGTTCAGAGCTTAATGTTATTCCCATTGCCTTAACGTTATACTCTTTAGCTGCTGTTAAAATTAATTCTCCCCATCCACAGCCTATATCTAATAGTGTTTGACCTTTACTTATATTTAGCTTCCTTAAAATATGACTTGTTTTATTTTTTTGAGCATCGTATAATGAATCCCATGGAGACTTAAAATATCCGCAAGAATAAGTCATGGTATCATCTAACCATAATTTATAGAATTCATTTCCAATATCATAATGATAATGGACATTATCTTTACTATTTTTTATATTATTTCTTATATGTTTATCAGAATCGTTATGTAAAACGGATTTTTTATTTTGATATAAATACTCTATAATATTTTGTAAATCACCATCTATATCTATCTCATTTGTCATATAAGCCTCGCCTAATGCCAAAGATGGATCATTTAATAATTTTGTTTTTGATAATGGGCAGTTAAAAATCAACTTAAACTTACTGTCCCCTTCTCCATATTTTTCTTCCTCACCATCCCAAAATCTTATTTCAAATGGAATGTGGAAAATATTTTTCAAAAAAGACCTATAAAATATTTTATCCGTATTTATAATTAATTTACTTTTTTCTTTTAATTCAATCATATTGCTCTCCTATTAACATTTTATCACTGAAATTCTTCCTAATTTTAGTGATAAATATAAAAACAGCTCCTGATATTATTAACCAGGAGCATGCAAGACTGTTCTATCTCATAGACATAGCACTAGCCATTTTTCTACATTCTTCTGCACACATACGGCAAATGTCTGCACATTTTTTGCAATGTTCATCTTTGAACATATCACATTCTTCTGCACATTTATCACAGACTTTAGCGCATATTTGACAGTGTTCATGAGAAAAATGACCACCCATTGACATTGTCGCAACTGACATTTGACACATCATAGCGCATTCAACCAGCATACTTACACAATTTTTTCTCGCATTAAGATCAGGTTCATTTAAACATGCATCGAAACACTCATAACATGCTTGTGAACATTTTGTACAAGCATCTATGCATGCTTGCATATTATTATTCTTATTTGTAACAATACCCATAGATATTTCTCCTTTAATTTTTAAATAATTTACATATTTATTATTTGAATATCTATAGAATTTATACATTATTTTATTATATTTTTAATTTGCAAAAAATTTAAACTAATGCAAATGTATGAAAGCTGCTCAAATTTTTATATGTTTGACTATTTGTAAAATTATTTACTTCTTTAATATTTATTATATACTATAATATGAAACTAATATTAGAACGTGAAAAATGTCGATAAATGTAATAATTGTCACTAGTATATCTAATAAATGTTTCTCAAAATTCTTATTCGTTCTTCTATTGGGGGGTGTGTTGAAAATAGTGGCAATATCCAATGTTTAGGATTAAATATATAAAGACCGAGCATCTCATCTCCGCCTAAATTATCAACCTGTTCTTTAGAATATTCAGGTGAATGACTTTGTATTTTTTCTAATGCATTAGCTATACCTTCAGAATATCCGCAAAGCCTAACTGCGTTTGCATCAGCAATATATTCCCTTTTTCTTGATATTGCAAGATTTATAATCTGTGCTACAAACCTTATAATATAAGATAAAAACATTCCTGCCAAAGCTATCAACGCTAAAGTTTCTGCTGAATTTTCATTATCTCTTGAGTCACTTGATCTTGAACTATTTCTTCCACCATAAACTATATTATATCTGGATATTCTATACAATATAGTTCCTAATACTATTGCTGCACTCATAAGGTAAACTGACACTGTTGAAACGAGTATATCTCTTTGAATTATGTGTGACATTTCATGAGCCAGAACACCTTCCATTTCTGGTTCATCAAGTATTTCAATTAGACCTGTTGTCACTCCTATATAAGCATTTTTGAGGGATAATCCACCTGCGAATGCATTTGGTATATTCGCTGGTATAATATATAACTTAGGAGTATCCTTTATACCAGCTGCAATAGACAAACCTTCAACTAAATTAGCTATTCGGCTTTCATTAGGGTTTGACATATTCGCTTCCTTCCAATTTGTACGGGAACCTACCATTTTTGTACCTGTAAAAATTTGAACAGGCATTAGAATACATACTATAAAAACACCTATACCAATTCCAAAAGCCATATTATCTGCATAGTATCCTATGGTGTATGACATAACAAGTATAATTATTATATAAAAGGCAATTAAAAGGACTGTTTTTATTTGATTTTTTCTAACCTGCTCATATATAATAACAGGCCTTTTTATTTCTGACATAATATCTCCTTCTACTCTTTTAATTCTTTTACTTCTACTATTTCTTATATATTTTATAATTCACTGATTCTTAAGTTATCTGAATATTCCCTTTCTACATCACTTATTTCATATGTTTTTTCTGAAGTGAAACCTAACATATTTGCTAAAATTGAAGTAGGAAATGATTGAATTGCTGTATTAAAGATTGTAACAGTTGTATTATACCTTGTTCTTGCGTATGCAATTTTATCTTCTACATTCTTCACATCCTCCATTAAATGTAAAAAAGACTGATTTGATTTTAATTCCGGATAACTTTCTGAAATAGCCATAATTGAAGGAATCATTTTTGAAACCTTGTCATTGGCTGTCATTGCCTCATCCTTAGATGATGACACCATTTTAACTCTCATAGAAACTATCTTTTCCAATGTCTCACTTTCGTACTTTGTTTGCATTTTTATTGTATCGACTAAATTTGTAAGTATATTTGTTTTTCTTTTTAATTGAACATCAATTGTTGCCCATGCTTCTTTGATATAGTTTTTCTTTCTTATAAGACCGTTGTACATTGTAATTAGCCAAATAACTAATATTGCAATTATAATAATTATATATTTCATTTCTACCTCCGGCAATAATGGACTCTATCTATAAAAGAGGGATATATTCCCTCCTTTATAACATGTTCCCTTTATTAATTCATTATAAATTCTTCAACAGCATCTTTGTTATTTAATATAAATGCTGCTAATCTATTGGTTATTGAAGTTTTGTAATGGTTTAATTTTGAATGAATATATTTAGCGGTGTAAAATTCACCGTTTATATCAATATAAAAATTAGCTTCATTTTTCATTTTTGTCTTATGATATTTAAGCATAACATTTACGCCTTCTACCTCACCTTTTTTTATATCACTTTTTATGGGAAGGGCTTTGAGAAGCATCCTTATAAATTCATATGCTCTGTCTCTTTCTTCATCTGTTATATATTCTTCAACATAGATATTATTCATGATTATCCTTCAACTTCTTTTTTCAGTTTTTCTAAATCAGAATTAACCTCTTCACCAAATATCTCTTTTTTTAATGAAGCTAAATTATCATTTGATGATATATTATCGTATTTTGAATAATCCTTATCTTTATCTTTTTTTTCTAATTCCCTTAGAGAGTCAATTTTATATTTTTGAGAATTTACTTTTTCCTCCATTTTATCCAATTGTTCAAATACATTATTTTTAGAAGTTTTAGTTAAAACTTTATTTACATTAATATTAGCTTCATTAATTCTGTCTTGTGCAATAATATTTTCTTTTCTTCTCTTTGCTTCTTCAATTCTGTCATTTATTTCATCAAGACTTTCTCTCAGTATTTCAACTTGTTCCTTTTGCTCAATATAAGAAGATGTAAGTCTTTCTACTTGAGCTTTAAAGTTATTTCTTTCATCTAATGCATTTTTAGCATCTTCTTCATTACCTGACTTCAAAGCATTAACAGCTCGATTATGCCACAATGCTGTTTTATTGTTTGCTTCTTCCAGCAATGCTTCTAACCTTTTTTCTTCTGCCATGCAGCTTGCAACTGCATCAGTAGTTTCCTTTCTTACTTCCTCTAAGTCCCTTATAGCTTGTTCTACTATTACTTTGGGATCTTCTAAGGAATCCAAAGCATTATTCGCATAACCCTTTAATATATTGCTGATTCTATTAAAAATACTCATTTTATACGCCTTCCTTTTATAGATTTTATATTACTTAGCTATATATCTCTATAGTTTCTTTTATTTAAAGCTGTAAATGTAATATAAGTGGAAATTGCTATAATAGGTCTTAGAACATTAATAAGTTCAATTGCTGCCAAATTGTCGCTCAATTGTTTACCGTCAATATCCTTATAATATGCAAAAGAATAAAGTGCTGTATTCTCTTCAACATGAAGCTTATTAGATCTTACATCTTTAATAATACTATCAATAAAATTGAGTACGAAGTTCCTAAACAAGATTTAAGTTTTAGTTTGACAAAAATGCCTACATTACCTGAAAGTGGTTTTATAATGAATAAAATTAAACGTAAATTTTAATTTTGCTATTATTAAAATTTTTAAGATTAAGATTGTTGAATAATCTCTGTAAAATCACTTTCTACGATAATTTCTAGAGCATATGCAAGTAAAGCCAAAGCATTATTTGCTTAGATTTATCGCATGTAAAGGGGCTGTTGCAATATGAATGAAGCCCCTTTTTTGAATATTAAATCCTTCCTTCGAACATAATCGCAAGATTACCATAGACCCTATTGGCCAATTTTACTTGACAATCAACACCATAGACATTACTTTTTTATATTTTTAAGCAATCATGTTAAGTTAAATTTGGTGTTTTTCAGGAATTATAATAAATTCACTTCGAGGTTGTCTTGTTGTTATTGGAGACATATTTACACGAAAAAGAGTTGTTATATCAGGAAAAATTTCAATATTAATAACAGTAATAGGATAATATCCAAAGGCATTAACAGTCATATGATATTGCAGGTGTACAAAATCTGATTCATTACTAATATCTGGTCCATGTAATACAGGTAGCTCTATGATCTGAATTTTACCATTTTCATCTGTAGTATGAGTTACAATTAAAACTTCTTCACCTGCAGTTACATTAATACCCCTTATACTAAATCTATATACACTTACTTCTGCACCACCTATTGGAATGCCGCTTTCATCTTCCAAAACAATAACTTCTAAAAATCCAGTCACAACAGCTTCATTATTTGTTTCTAACTTTTTAATTATATTATTTCTAGCTCTGTAAGGTTTAGTTGCATCAATCATTTCAATTTATTAAACCTCCTTTCCTTAAGTTCTAATTTAATATATGTAAATAAAAAGTTTTGTTTACAATGCTGTTTATTTAAAAATGCCCCTCCTTAAATAAACATATTAGTTCAACTGTTTATCTTAAGAGGAGCATATCAAACGAACTATAAATTCATTTTTATTATTACAACTTAAATCTTAGCATTGTTAATATTAGTCAGCAAATACTTGTGTCCAATAAGGTGTTCCGCTGGAATTTGTAACATAACCCACACCTATTCTGGAAAAGTCAGGGGACATAATATTTGCTCTATGACCTTCAGAATTCATCCATGCAGTAACTACAGATTCAGGTTTCCATTTCTATAATCCATAATGTATACCCTAACTTTCTCTATAAGCTCTATTATCAATATATATTTTTTTGTCAACTTTCCCGTGTACTATTGAATCATTTATAATTTCTCGAATTACTTTTTTTGATAATTTATCATTTTCATAAGTAATCTTAACCAATTTTTTATCAAGATTTACATTTAATTCTTGTATACCTTCTATAAGGCTGAGAGCTTTAACTACATTTGTTAAACACCTGTTACAAAGCATATTACTTTGTTTTAATTTAACCGTATGAATAGTATTCAATATAAAACCTCCTTTACCACCCCACCTCTGCGGTGATATTTAAATACTAGCAAACAATTATGAAGATTGTATCAAGATTATTAAAAAATATATATATATATCTTTATAAGTTTTACTTCTCCATATAAATAACATAATTTTATGTTATTTATAAATATAGGTACAAAAATATCAAAAATAAGGAGACCAACTATGAATTGTCAATAGAAAAATAGGACTTTTTCAAAAAAAGTTAGACTAAAAAAGTGTATAGCAAACAAAGCATCAATGGGATGCTTAAAAAAATTGAATATAGTAGTAGGCTGGACTAAGCTAAATTAAACTCAACGTTATCAATCATGATTTTATGAATAACACGAACCAATTTATGAGCAACATGACCTAAAGCATTGTAATGACCACGACCCTGAGAAATTTTCAAATCGTAGTAATCTTTGAAGGTCTTGTTGTTTAAAGTTAATTGCCATGCAGCATTAATAAGAGCATAGCGAAGAAGTTTAGAACCACGTTTAGACATTTGAGTATGAGAGGCATTAAACTTGCCAGACTGGTAAACAGAAGGATCAAGTCCTGCGTATGCCAGCAGCTTGCAAGGGCTCTCAAAGCGATGGATATCACCAATTTCACCGATAATCATTCCACCGTTAAGGTTACCGATACCAGGGATAGTTTTAATAACAGAATCCATTGAATCCATAATGTCATTAATAGTGTTTTCTACTTCGTCAAGCTGTTCTGTAAATAATTCAATTTGAATTATTGATTGCGTAATTTGTAAAGATAGTGTATCATTTTTGGTACCGACAGAATTACATGCAAGCTCTTTTAAAGCAATGGCTGATTGCTTATTGAAGTGGCCCCTAGAGGTCTTGTAAAGAAGGTTCGCTAACCTTGTGAGATGCATATTAGCAATTCTGTCGGGATTAGAACATTCCTTAAGCAAAGCATAGCATGATTTAATGTGAATACCGGATTTAAAGAAGTATTGCAACTCCGGGAAGAGTTGATCCACATAGGTAACAAGTTGAATTTTAACCTTTGTTCTTGCCTTCATAAGTTTCTGACGAAAGCGACAAAGGTTTTTTAATTTTAAAGATTGCAATTCACGTTGAGTGAACAGACGATACTGATTCATAATTAGTGCTTTGATAATTAAGTAAGTATCAACACGGTCATTTTTTGTTTTACGAATGTTTGTTTTTCTAAGAGCAGCTGTCTGAATCGGATTAATGATACAGATATTAAATCCTCTAGAGAAAAGAAAGCATGTAAGATTTTCAGCATAATGAGCGGTTGATTCCATACCAATCAACATTTCTTCTTTATCTAAAGAAGAAAGATTATCAAGTAATTTTTGAAAACCAGAATTATCATTAGTGAAACCGAAGGGTTCAAATATGATTTCACCATCAGCACTCATTGCTGATACAACATGGTTTAGTTTGGCAATATCAATGCCAACATAGATCATAAGAGATCATCTCCTTTAATATTATTCACTGTGGATGTTCCACCTAGTTTTATCATAATAAACTTGCGTGACATAAAAGCTCAGAGGCTTATCCAACTATAAAAAATTCAGATAAAACTGTGGCAATACACTCCTTCGAATAGTCTAAGCTATAGTTAGTTATAAAAAGTCCACAGTGTTAATATTGATTATATCAAAGTTGAGAAAGAAAGGAGAGTATTGATGTATTTATTACTAAATACATCATACAAGTAAGTTATGAGTGTAAATAATAAAAAAATAGATTTTACCGAAAAGCCTCACGAACTAAGCAGTATCAAAAAAGTAATTGGTATAGTAAGCGGTAAAGGCGGTGTTGGCAAATCTCTTGTGACATCTATGATGGCTGTAACCATGAACAAAAGAGGTCATAACACAGCAATACTCGATGCTGATATAACCGGTCCTTCAATACCTAAAGCTTTTGGAATTAATACAAAAGCAGTGGCAAATGAAAATGGACTATTGCCTGTCACAAGCAAAACCGGTATTGATATAATGTCTATTAATTTAATATTGGAAAACGACACGGATCCAGTTATTTGGAGAGGACCCGTCTTAAATAATGTTGTTAAGCAATTTTGGAAAGAGGTAATTTGGCAAGATATTGATTATATGTTCATAGATATGCCTCCTGGAACCGGAGATGTTCCGCTTACAGTATTCCAATCTATACCCTTAGATGGAATTATAATTGTTACCTCCCCACAGGAACTAGTTTCAATGATTGTATCTAAAGCAGTTAAGATGGCAAAAATGATGGATGTTCCAATCATTGGCTTAATTGAGAATATGTCATATTTCAAATGTCCTGATTGCAATAAAGAATATCATATTTTTGGAGAAAGTCATATTGAAGAAATTGCTAATAAGCATGATATAAAGGTTTTGGCAAAGCTTCCAATTGACCATAAAATAGCTTTAGCTGTTGATAATGGATTAATTGAATTTTATGATAACAGTTTGTTTAATAATATAGCAAAAATACTGGAATAAAATACAAACAATAATACATCGGGCTAAAAAAATACCCCTTATAACTAATTTTGATTTATTAGTATAAGGGGTTATAATTTATCTATTAAATTCCACTATTACGTTAGTTCCCTTTCCAACTTCACTATCGATTTTAATAGTTCCTCCATGTGCTTCTACCAATGCCTTTGTAATTGTAAGTCCAATACCAGTTCCCCCGGTATGACGATTCCTTGATAAATCGCTTCTATAAAACCTTTCAAAAATATATTTTAAATCTTCTTTTGGGATTCCAATACCTGTGTCCTTTACAATTATTTTAATTTTATCTTTTATTTGCTCTAAAGAAACACTGACAGACCCATTTTCATTTGTATACTTAATTGCATTAGAAATAATATTAACGAAAATACGTTTTAGATAATCAATGTCTCCCATAAAATTAACATCATTTTGAATATTTTTATCTATATTAATATTTTTATCTAAAAACATAGGCTCATAGCTTTCTATTATATTATTCAATGTTGAAGATATATCTACATTGCTTAATTTCAGGTTTATCTCATCATCTTCCACAATTGATAATTCAGATAATTCATTAATTAATTTTGTTAACCTTATTATTTCTCCATGAATAACAGATAGCTTTTCATCATTAGGTTCCCATACTCCATCCAGAAAAGCTTCTATATGACTTTGAATTGCAGCCAAAGGTGTTCTCAGCTCATGAGCTATATCTGTAGTCATTCTTTTTCTTAGAGATTCTTGGCTATTCAACCTTTCTGCAAGTTCTTTAACTGATATGGATAATTCATATAACTCAACAGTGTTTGTTTCTACTTCCTTTAGGTTTTTATATTTTCCTTGTTCAATTAGTTTTGCATTTTCCTTAATAACATATATAGGATTTAAAAACTTCTTAGATATACTATTACTTGAACGAAAAGCAATAATCAATGTCAAAATTGATGCAATTGCAAAAATACTGTTTATTGTAATTAAAAACTTTTCATCTTCTATATTAGATATAATGCTTTTTGGTCGTCCAACATCTATAGTTCCTATTTGTGAGTTATTGTATGTCAAAGGATAACTTCTAAACGAAAATTTACCTTCATCACTGCTGTATTCATCTACCATCCCATACATTATTCCAAATGTACTACTGTTCCAACTTATATTATTATTCTTGTCCCTTATTTGAATTACAACATCTTCACTGAAAGCATAATGCATTATATTCATTAAAGAATGGGAATTTAATTCTTTATAATCGCTGTAGACACGTTCCACATACTGAACTACTTTTAAATCATCTCTGCTTCTTGAATCCCTAATATAATCTGAAAAAAAATAATTTATACTTATATTTGAAGTAATTGTAATAAATGCAATTGACAATATTGAAATTATTACAAAATACTTTCGTAATTGTTCGCTTATTTTTATCATCTTATTCTCCTTCAAACTTATATCCGACACCATACACAGTTACAATATATTTAGGTTCTTTAACATTACCCTCAATTTTTTGTCGCAAATTTTTAATATGAGTGTCCACAGTACGATCGTATCCATCAAAATCATAACCAAAAGCCAGACTCACTAAATGACTTCTGGTAAAAACCTTGTGCGGATTCTGTGCCAGAGTTAATAATACCTTAAATTCATTTGGTGTTAAACTTACTTCTTGTCCTGCCTTCTTAACAATATGTTTAGGTATATCAATAAACAAATCTTTATTATTAAATTCTAAAGCATCAGTCAATTCAGAATTGCCTTTAGTTCTCCTGAGAATTGCTCTTACCCTGCCAACTAGCTCTCTAGGACTGAATGGTTTTGTTAAATAATCATCTGCGCCTATATATAAACCTGTAACCTTATCATCTTCACTACTTTTTGCTGTTAGCATTAAAATAGGTACATCTGATTCCTTTCTGATTAGTTTGCATATTTCCTCTCCTGAAATATCCGGAAGCATTAAATCAAGAATTATAAAATCAGGTTCTATTTCATGAAATAGCTCTATAGCCTTATTTCCTCGGCTTGCAGTAAAAACTTCATAGGTTTCTCGCAAAAGATAATCTTTTATGACATTTAAAAGGTTAATCTCATCATCAACAACTAATATTTTCTCATTCATTTTTTTCACCTTATTAACTTTCTTTTTTATCTAATATTTAATACTACCAAAATTATATTATATTTGGTTATATTATACACCATTATTTTAATAATAAATCATGTAGTTATTGTGAAGAAAATTTATATGTTTAATGTGTTTTTTCTTCATAAGTTCTCCATAATTAATATGTACAATTATATTAAGGATTTCGAATTGTTATGATTATTAAGCAATTTAGTCCCCCGTAAAGATATAACCAATGAAAAAATAAGACCTAAGAGGTCTTATTTTTATGCAACCATATCTATGTCGTTATCTTTTTCTTTATTATTTTCATTATTTTTTATGTTAACAGTAATTCCATTAGGCATACAAACAATAACTTCATACGCTTCCTTTACCCATCCTGTTTTTGAACATATACCATCAGGACATATGTCTTTATCCATTTCCAGCATCCTCACTGCTCCATCTTTAACTTCTATATAACCAGTGTTTTCTGCAAACTCAAAGCTGTAAATATCTTTAGTATTTTCAGTTAAAGTTAATTTTTCTACCAAATTTCCATATACTTTAATTTCAACAATTTTAGTTCCTTCTTTTGAATTAAATAAAAAAGCTAATCCTAACCACGCAAAACTTATTACTATTAATGAGAAAATTAATATTTTATCCCATAGTGTCATTTTACTTAACATCTTAATTTACCTTTCAATTTATTACGTTACATAATCATAATGTAATATATGATAAAAATGTGAAGAACTTATGTAAGTTTTATATGATTACATATAATTAAGTTCTTTATCTAAAGAAATAGCAACATGAGTATATTCATTATAATCCAGATAAGCTTGGGCATAACATTATTGGTTCCTGTTAATAGAATAATAGAAAATTGAAAATTTTCCAATTAAATAAAAAAGCTGACAATTGATATCTTAAATTACTTTATCAGCTTATAAATTTAATTCAATTAAAGGATAGTGTAAATATGAGGAGATTTATACTCTTCTAAATCTTTCTAGAAACTGTTTTGTTCGTTCTTCTTTAGGATTATTAAAAAAATCTTTTGAGTTATTTTCTTCAATAATTACTCCATCTGCTAGAAAAATAATCTTATCAGCTACATCCCTTGCAAATTCAAGCTCATGAGTTACAATTATCATGGTAATTTTTTCTTTTGCAACATTCTTTATAACCTGTAGTACTTCATCTACGAGCTCTGGATCTAATGCAGAAGTTGGTTCGTCAAATAATATGACCTTTGGGTTAATTGCTAGCGCTCTTGCAATAGCTACACGCTGCTGTTGTCCTCCAGATAATCCAGATGGAAAATGATCTGCTCTATCAGAGAGTCCTACCTTTTCTAACAATAATTCACTTCGTTTAAATGCTTCTTTCTTAGGTATCTTTTTTACAACAATTAAGGCTTCTGCTATATTTTCAAGTGCAGTTTTATTAGCAAATAAATTATAATTTTGAAAAACCATTCCTGTATTTTGTTGAACCTCATGTATACTCTGCTTTGTTATTTTATGTGCATTAACCACAATATCATCTAAATAGATTTCTCCGTCTGTTGGTGTTTCTAATAGATTAATACAACGAAGCAAAGTAGACTTTCCTGAGCCACTAGGCCCAATTAATGCTACTGTGCTCCCTTCTTCAACCTTAAGATTAATATCTTTTAAAACGTGATTATTTTTGTAATATTTATTTAGGTTTTTTATTTCAATCATCTAAACACCTCTTTCAAACTTACGGAATCTATTTTCTAGATATACAAGCAATCTTTCGAAAACAATACAAATTGCCCAGTATATAAGTGCTGCAACAATGTAAACTTCAAAGAATTGTGAAGTTCTACCTGCAATTATTTTTGCTTGCCCTATTATTTCTGGAACAGAGGCTGCAAATGCTAAAGAACTATCTTTTAATAACGATACAAAATGGTTACCAATGTTAGGCAATGCGACTATTACTGCTTGTGGTAAAATAATTCGTCTTAATCCTTGTGATGTTGTCATGCCTACTGAGTAACAAGCTTCCATCTGACCCTTATTAACCGCTTGTATAGCTGATCTTATAGTCTCTGAAAGGTATGCACCTGAATTTAGCGAGAATGCAACATAGATAAAGTATATTGCTGGAATATAGGAAACATCCCAGTTAAGGCTATATCGAAAATTAATATAACGTATCACTAATGGAATGCCATAGTATGATAAAAATATTTGCACTAATAAAGGGGTACCTCTTATAAATGATACATATAAGCTAGAAATTTGATATAGAACCGGCACACGATATATCTTAATTAATGCAACAAAGAGTCCAATCATAAGCCCTATAAGGAATGCAATTAGGGCTATGGCTAAGGAAATTGGAATCCCCTTAGCGATAGCAGGAATTGATTCTATCATATAAGAGAAGTCCAATAACTTATCCATTCATATCGCCCACTTTCTATTTTGTATAATCCACTCCGAACCATTCAATTGATAATTTAGCTAAAGAACCATCGTCTATAATATTCTTTAATGCTACATCTACTTTGTCTCTTAATTCCTTACCATCTTCATCTTTTCTAAATATAAAGTAAGTTGGATCTGCTGCTATTCTTTCTCCTACAGGTTCAACAGCTAATCCTTGAATCTTTGCTTTATCTCTTGCAACAATAGGATCATTTACTGTTGCATCAATTCTACCACTTACAAGATCTTGTAGAATTGTTTCAATACCTTGCTCATAGTAAACTATAGTTAAGATGTTACCATTTGCTGTATTCCAATCTTCAACAAGTCTTGTGAACGAATCTCCTACTGTAAGACCTATTTTCTTGCCTTCAAGGTCTTTTAAGGAATTTATTCCAGTCGTTCCTTCCCTAACAACGATTTCTGCAACACAAGTGAAGTACCTATTTTTAGTTAAGTAGTAATTAGCTTCTCTATCGGGATTTGTAGTAATCTGATTTGCTAGCATTTGAAACTTATTAGAATCTAAACCAACAAATAAGCTATCCCATGGTGCTGCAACGAATTCAAATTTTAAACTACTATCTTGTTTTTCAAGTAGTCTTAAAACTTCTAAGTCATATCCTGTTAATTTTCCGTCTCTGTCTTCAAAACTAAATGGGTTATAAGTACCCATTGTACCTACTTTTATCGTTTCTATATTATCAGTTTGCTCACCTGAAGCTTCTTTATTTTCAGTAGAGCAAGCACTTAGGGCAAATGTTAATATTAATACTAAAATTACACTTAAGATACCTTTTTTATTTTTCATATCTATCTTCCTCCAAAATTGCTTTTATTTTATTAGTGTTACATTTATTCTTAATTGATCACAAGATTATTATCTTGTTAACAATCCAGCATCAAGTAGATATTGGCTTCCAGTTATATATCTAGCTTTATCACTTGCAAGGAATAATACCGAATTTGCCACATCTTCTACTTCAACCCAAGGTACTGGTATAAGGTTACCTGCAGATCTTTCAGCGATTTCTATTGGTGTAGATCCTTCCATTTCAGCTAAACCATCATTCATTGGTGTATTAACTCCAGTTGGATGAATTGTTAATACTCTTACTCCATAAGGAGCTAGTTCAATAGCTTGTGATTTAGCCAGTCCTACTAATGCATGTTTTGAAGCTGCATAGTGAGAAATACGATTCATTCCTCTTAAACCGGCAACTGATGAATTATATATAATAACTCCACTTTTTTGCTTTATAAAATATGGAATTACATACTTTGATACTAGCCAACTACCCTTTAAATTGATATCAATCATTGTATCCCATTCATTTTCTGTTAATTCATGGGATAGACCATAAGCACAGATACCTGCATTACTAAATAGGATATCAATTGTTCCAAATGATTTTGCACCATTTTCTACAGCGTTTTGAACATCCTTAGCGTTTCTAACATCGCCTGCAAAAATTTCAATTTTGCCTCCTAATACAATAACTTCTTCCTTTAACACTTCAAGTTCTTCATTAGAAGATCTATTATAAGCTGGGTATTCAATCTTCTCTCCAAGATCAAAGGCAATAATATTAGCACCTTGTTTTGCAAATGCAAGTGCGACTCCTCTACCTTGACCTTTTGCTGCTCCTGTTATAAATACTGTTTTATTTTCAAAATCTCTTGTCATGTTATTATCCCCTTTTTGTATATGGAACTAAAATATCATCTAGTTCAACTTTTAAAGCTGTGTTTATTAGATTTGTTGCAACCATCATGCTTCCAAAGGCTGTTAACAATACTATTTGCTCCTCTGTATATCTCATTTTTAGCTTATCAAATAATTTATCTGGTATATTTCCTGGATCTTTTACTAAATACTGACCGTATTCAATAATATCTGACTCTTCTTCTGTAAATGAGAAGTTGTCAAAGTCTATATCTAAATCTTCTAAAATCTTACCAAAGAAAGTAGAGCAAATCAAACAGCTATTCTGTGTTGAAATTGCATAGCTATAGAAATTAACAGCTCTCTTACCTAAGAACTTTTCAACTTCTTCAGCTAGTGTATACCATTCCATTAATGTATGAAATGCTGGTAAAGAATGTAGAAGTGTCTTTTTCATGTTAGTAATTCTACCATGTCTTCTTATTTGATCATTAAATTGTTCTTTTACGTCAGGGGAGGCATTTTCATAATTTACTTGTGTAATATGTGCCATTTTGTTCGCTCCTTTATTACATACTATTCATATATGTTTTATATTTTTGCTCATTGTAATATCAATTATTATATTTGTCAATAAATTTTTTAATTATTTTATTAAGTTTATACTTAGATGATTTGTACATTTAATCAGCACATAATAGCATCTTCACTATAAGAATTACAGATAGCTACAATGCATAAATAAAAAACAGAGTAGAAATAATTTCTATATCTACTCTGAAAAAAAGTCCAACTTTTTTGGGATAACTTATTATCCCGAGAAAACTATATAGAGAAAAGTAAGATTTATAACAATTACATACTAGCCTAAATTACAATAGTTTAGATAGTTTTTGACAAACGAATTAATTTAGTTAGCTACGCAAAAAATCACTATAATTTACTAATTACATAGTGATTCTGTTTTGCAAAGAATAATATTAATAATAATTTATCTATTAAATTTATCTATTAAATTCAACTATTACGTTAGTTCCCTTTCCAACTTCACTATCGATTTTAATAGTTCCTCCATGTGCTTCTACTAATGCCTTTGTAATTGCAAATCCAATACCGGTTCCCCTGGTTTGACGATTCCTTGATAAATCGCTTCTATAAAACCTTTCAAAAATATATTTTAAGTCTTCTTTTGGGATTCCAATACCTGTGTCCTTTATAGTTATCTAAAATATATTTATTATTAACGCCAGAACAGGTAAACATATATTACAGATATATTATTGTTATTTCTCTGTTGCTGAATAAATTATAGAGTGATTCCTTCTGGTAAGTTCATAGTGAACGCCAACTCAGTCCACAAAAAAAGCATAATAGTACCTTGGCGGAAAACTATCCCTTCCACATAGACATTGTATACTCTTTTTTATTTTTTCAAAAAATATTGATTTGAAGAATTACTGCCATTCTCCCGATAGCGTGATTCCTTTTTTAATAAACCGCAGTGTATTAAATCTGCTATGGCTCTTTTTACTGTACTCTTTGACAACGAAGTATCTTTTGCAATGGTTTTAATAGCCGGCCAACATTCTCCTTCTGCATTGCTTCTGTCTTTCAAATACATATAAACAATTTTAGCACGAGAAGGCAGTTCTTCTCGATATATATTTCTAAAGAAACTCAAATTCAGCACCTCCCTATGTTCTTATCATTGTCTTGCGTTTAGAAATTGATTCTTTTGATTGCTCCATAGCAGGAGAATGTAATGTACCCCCTTGTTTACTTTGTTCTGCTGTTTCATCTTCTTCCTCTATTTCTAAAGCCATCGCTTGCCTCATAATGTTTTCTTCTAATTCCTCTTTATTAGCATAATAAACTTTACGATGTGATTTTTCTTCAGTTTCATATGGTTTTTCAAAAGTAATTCCCCAATCTAAAAACAATCTGAGTCTAGTTTTCATTGGATGCACACCTGTTTTCATAACTACAAAGTTACCTTTTGGAAGTGACTTGAGTTCATCTGCAGTAAGTAGTGGTCTTTCAATCATCTGTAAGCTTTGTGATGGATCATTTTTCCCTCTACTGATACTTCCACTCATAACTGTTCTGCTACCAAGTGCTTTTGACAGTACCTGTGCGGTTTCAGAATTTGGAGCAAATCCTCCAAAGATTGTCAACTGACAATTATCAGTTATTATTTCGCTACCTTCCTTTCCATAATTTTTATCAAGCTGTGCAAAGGATTGAATAATCGGTATCACAGAAATCCTTCGGGATCTACCTGCAGATAGCATCATTTCAAAGGATTCTATTTTGGGAATCGTTCCGATTTCATCAGCGTAAATCATTACTCTATTTGGGAGCTTACCACCATTCTCATCTGCTACCGTCAGCATTTCACGATAGAACTGTTGTAAGAACAGTGATACCATAAAATACTTGGTGTTATCTTCCTCTGGGAGTATGAGAAAGATTGCAGACTTTTCTTTGCAGAAAGTCTCAGCATCGATAGCAGTATTAAAACAAAGTATCTGCTCCATCTCGGAATCTAGAAAAGCATTAAGCCTTGAAAGCACTGTTGAAAGAACAGATGCCATTGCTTGTTCAGCAGAATTAAGAGCTGCTCCAGCAAACCACTTTGCCTTATGATTAGGTGGAAGCTTATCCATCAATAATTGGAACTGACTTTTCCCTTTAATGTTACTTGGCGCCATTAAATCTTGAACCATTTTAAAAACAGAAATAATGTGTCTTTTATCTACCATGTAACCATCTTCCTCTACTGGTGGAAGATATTCTGCAATTAAAAGAATCACCGCTGTAAGGAGTCCTTCGGCTGCATCATAGAAAAAAGCATTTTGTCCCATCGCCGCATTATTTCCATCGGTTAAAATAATTGTTTTAGATATAATTTTTGCATATTTCTCTGCTTTTGCCTTTGCAGGAAAATCATTATTATCTGCTCTGTATAAATCCATATATTTATTTACAAGATGCAAGAGATTATTTCCGTCACTTCTTGTAGGGTTTCTTAAATCAATGACCGCGATATTATATCCGTAATTCTCCTTTGCTACAGTTCCGTAATTTCTTGCTAGGTCACCTTTAGTATCAGTAGTAATAAAAGACATACCGCTTGCGCAGGCATACTCAAGGTTTGGGTATAGAAAAAATGCTGTTTTTCCTACACCGGCAGCACCTATCATAAGGCAATGTACATCTCCTGTATCAACTAACCCGGTTACTGATCCCTTATTTCCTTTACAGCCCACTACCAAACCTTGTATCGCATTTCCTTTAACATCTACAGGTAGATGCTTTCCATTTCTCCAAGCTTTTACATCAAAATGAATGTGCTCATAAGTTTCTTTAATTTCTTTTTTTGTAGAAAATCTTGCAACACCATGTTGTCCATCTCCTACCGTCTTCGATTTAATTCCACTTAAGGTATAGTAATTAGCAAGTAAGGATAATCCTCCTATAACAGAAAACATAATAGCGGTAGCAGCTATTAACATATATGTTCGTGAATTCATCTTTCACAACCTTTCTATAGATTAAGGCACAGGGATATCTCCTATGCCTCGTATGTTACGCCATTTTGAATGACGGATTTTGAACTTGTTTTTGATGTTCTAGTTCTAACTTGATAGTTGACTTTAAAAGTTCCAATGCTATCTTCTGATATTTTTTGGCAGTTAAAGCTTTATCTGATTCAGAAATAATTCCATCTTGATTTTTTAATGTTAACAGTTCAGTTTCTATATCATAAAGTGTTAAATACCACTTGCGCCTGTTTTGATATGCGCGAAACTCTTCACTCATTTTTTGAACAATTTCTTCTGAAGTCATTGTGATTCCAAGTTGCACGAATTCTTTTAATGTAAGACATAAAAAAATGGCTGATGCCATCTTCATAGCTTCAGCCTGTAATGCATTTGTTTTTCGAGACTTTTGGAAAGCATTTAAGCCATCCACATACTTAAATTCAATCTTTTTGAATTCTTTTATAATTTCTAATATCTCATTACAATGTTCATCTTTTATAAGGTATTGTGGGTGTTCTTCTGAAGGAATTGCAGTCAAATTCTGTTCTGCTTTCAAATCCTCATTCCAATCCTTTTGTTTGGAAAGTAGTCTATTGCAACCAATATTTTTTTCTTTCAGCATATCTGCTATTTTTTCACTTGCCTCAATTCCGGCAGTATCATGATCTAAGCACAAAATAACATGATTTAAATAAGGATTGATTTCAAGCATTTTAAATAATGCTTGCTCGGACACTCCACAAAGAGCAACATAGCTGTGCTTTTTCCAATCTGTATCTTTATGTACCGTGATAAAGGAAAGCATATCTATAGGAGCCTCAAATACATAGATTCTGTCACTAATTCCAAGGTAATGAAAACTATAACAAGGATTGCTGCTATTAATATTTCCCTTATAACTTTTTCCCTCGGTGTAAATACCTCTTTTATGGGCATGACAAGGAATACCATTTTCATCATAACCTACAAAAATGGCATTATGATACTCTTTGGTTTTATTTTTTGATTGCTCTTTACTCTCATAGATGAGTTTCTCCTTTGCAAAAAAGCTAACCACATCTCGATCAATGAATCTGTGCTTAATCAAATAAGCAAACACTCTACGCATTTCATTGTTCTTAGGTGGTAACTCAAACGGTTTTCTGATTTCTTCTTTTTTCTTTACCATAGAATATACTCCACCTTGTTCTCCGCCAAGTAGCATTGTTACTGCATCCGGGAAAACTAATCCATAAAAACTCTGAACGAAATCAATAGCAAGACCACCTTCTTTTGTAGCATGGTCAAACCATTCATTTCCCCTAACCGTAATACTATGATTACTTTTTAGTCTTTTTTCTCTACCTGATGGCAATAAGGTTTCACCTTGCATTTGTAGAAATTCTTCAAGGTCAACACTGTTTGCTCTTTCTTTTTGTTCCTTTGTAAAATGAATATATGTACCCATCTGCTACCCCCTTATTGTTTTCTATTCCCAATACGATGAAATGCAGTTTTTTTGATAGGGTAGCATTTCATACATGGTTTAATAGCTTGCTTTAAATTATATAAACTCTTTTTTTTATTAAAGCTGTTCTTCATAATGAATACCCTCACTTTTTGAATTTAGATATAAAAAACAGCCTTTCATTAATAGAATCGAAAGACTGCTTTTATTTAGAAATTTATAGGTTATTTTTATTAAAGAGTCATCCTCTCTTCATGATCATCTCTCTTATGTCCTTGAGCTATTTTCTTTCCTTTAAGCTTTCTAAGTAGTTTACTATCAATTTTTAATCCTACCTTAGATTTATTAAGCGGTATATTATCCTCAAATATTTTACTCATATGATGAAGCACTCGAGATGTACATAACCCTACTGATGGTTCTCGAAACTTATCTATGTTTTCAAGAAAAAATTTTGCATACTCATTTCCTTGCTCTGCCGATAGAGTAAAAAATTTTACTGCTGTTTCTTTATCTTTCGGAACATCCTTTCCAATCAGAAATAACTTTCCAAGAACATACTGAGCAAATTGATTTCCCTGTTCTGCTGACTTTGTAAGATACTCAATCGCTTTTTCGGTATCCTTAGGAATATCCACGCCCATCAAGTACAATTTTCCTAGCTGATAACTTGCCCATTCATTATTTTTTTCAGCTGATTGCGTTAGAAATGCAATTGCTTTATTTATATCCTTTGTAATTTCTTCATCTTTTAAATAAATCATTCCTAGCTTATATGCTGCAAACTCATTATCTTGTTCAGCCGATAAAGTTAATAATGTTATTGCTTTATTAATATCCTTAAAGGTATGTTTACCCTCCAGATAAATTCTACCGAGAGAGTATTGTGCGAACTTATTCCCACTGTTTGAAGCTATATGCATATAATCAATTGCTTTTTTCACTTCTTCATTAGTTGGATTATCTTCTTCAAGTATTATCTTAGCTAATGAATAACGGGCAAAAATGTTTCCAAATTTTGCAGACTTCTCAAAATACTCTTTTGCTTTTGCAATATCTCTATTTGTACCAATTCCATTTTGAAGCATCCATCCCAACCTGTATTGTATCTTATCATCACAACCTTGCTTTTCTAATTTTTCAAAACCTACAAAGGCTTTTTCAAAATAATGATTACTTTCATTTGCATCTTTATCAATACCAGTACCGTCACGATACATTTTAGCAACTTCAAAATCTGCATAAGGAAACCCTTGCTTTGCTGATTTTAAATACAATGAAAAGGCTGTTTGAAAATTTTGTTCCACTCCTTGCCCACGGTAATATAAACCACCAAGAGAATACTGAGCATACTTATATTTCTTTTCTGCAGATAAATTAAACCAATAAGATGCTGTTTTTAAGTCTTTCTCTGTACCAAGACCCTGTGAATACATTTTACCAATACGATACTCTGTATATTCCCATGCTTTTTGTGATTCAACTTTTTGAAATCTAGAAAGAGCCTTTTTATAATAATTATTAGCTTTGTCCATATCGATTTCTACACCAAGACCATCCGAATAGATTCTACCAATTTCAAACATCGCAAGAGCATTACCTTTTACTGATTCTTCCGTAAATAATTCTAGTGCTACTTTAAAATTCTGTTCTATTTCATCTGTACCAAACAAATACTCACGAGCCATTTTATACTCGTTAGTCCATTTCACATAAATGTGTCCTGTATCTAACCCGTCAGTATTGTTATCTTCCATTACCTCAAAATCTACAGTATCTTCAACAACTTCAGGGTTATCTGATTCTGCAAAATCATTGTTATAAAGAAAGGTATCAATATTCTCAATTTCAACAAAACTAATTTCTCCTTTGCTAAGTTTATCTGCCTCAGCAATAATTATATTTTTTATGGATTTAAATTCCTTCTGCTTTGATAATGGTAGAGGCTCTGAAGGTTCATCCATATAACTGTTCAGCACTTCGTTTCGCATTTCATACCATAGTTCATAAGCTTTAGACACTTTTTCTTCTTTGGAAAGTTCATCTACAATTTCATCAACAATTGCTTTCACACTTGGTTGCAAATATCCATACACTCTTTTGCCTTTGGTATGTTTCAACCTCTCTGTCAAATTTAAAAATAATTTCTCTATTTGTGTATTCTGAATCGTTCCTATTTTCATCTCCTGAATAAGCTGTAAAAGCATTTCTTTACTCTCGGCTTTTACCCTATCTCGTCTTTGGCTCTGTCCTGCATAAATTAATTGCATCTCATTTTTAAAGATATTTTTTACAAGACCTGACTTCATTTTTTCAATGCCCTTTTTCGTTAGATATCCATCTATCGGGTTAACGGAATAGCAAATCATATGAATATGTGGATGGTGACTCTCATTATGAAAAGCTGCATACCACCTAAAGTTTTCAACAGGAATTTTCATACTTTCCGCAATCTCTGGTGCATAATAGGATAACATATTGTGCCAGGCTTCAGCGTTATCAAATCCTGTACGTATGGCATCATCTCGCCTTAATGAAATTATGGGAGTCCACACATTTCCTGTGTGATTAGCAACTTCTTCTGAAATTCTGCTTAGTACAATTTCATCATCGCCACCTGTAAACAAGCCATGCGTACCTATTCTTTCAACCCTTGGCCGGTTTGCAATATAATCGACATAGTTTTCTCGCTTATTAATTTTATCAAGGTTTTGTTCTAATGCAATTGAAATAAAATCCGATGCATTTTCAATAGTTCTATTCTTAATATAATCTTCATATTCAAATAAGCTTTTTGTATTTGGAAATTCCTTTATAATTTGATTTATAAGATTATCTTGCTTTTGAGTAAAAGGAAGATTTTTATTTTCCACAGTTAATTTTTCCACACCATTTCTGTTAGCCATATAAGTTACAAGATTGGATAGATGAGCTGAAGTTTTTTTCGTTCCACTTTTTAAGTACGGGCACTTCAGAATAATTCTTGCCATTTAAATCTTCCTTTCTGCTTTTATTCCACAATGCCTTGTTGAAATTTCACTGCATCCTCCATGTTGATTTTTCCTCTTGTCTTTTTCACTTCATTTATACATCTGCCACGAAGTTTTCTCAAATCATCATCACTAATTTCAAGACCTGCGGCAAGAATATTCATCATCATTGACATTTCAACAGATAAGCGAAAGAGATTACTTGAATTTCTGTTTTCTGTTTCTCTTAAAGTCCCTTGTATTGCAGATACTAAAACTTTTGAAAGATATCCTGTCGTATTTTCACTTGCCAGATATCCCATATAAAATTGCAGTGCTTTTTCTATGAATTCACTGCGACTTTTGGCATTATCCGTTTCAAGCATAGAATCCATTTGTTCAATGGTTTCCGGATAAAGCCATACTGCAGTTCTATCCTTTGCTTTATGCTGAATTTGTTTCATTTCATCACTCCAATTCCTTTAATATTGTATTTGATCACCTCTTAGACCACTTTCAAGCCTTGTAACAATGCATTTTTACATTATTACGACCACCTACTTGTCCCAAAACAGCTTTTTCGACCACCTAACGTAATTGAGAGAAACGCTCGGCACTGCCGGGCGATGTGGTCGAGAGGAGGTCGCGTGCGACCACCTCTCTTTATCCTGCACCAAAATCAATTGGGGGGTTCACTCACCTTTTAGTCTTATTTCTCCTGAAAAATCAAGTATTATAAGGCTAAATCTACCCTACTAATAAATCTCTGCAAATTTGCCCACAAATCGTTTTATATTTCATTAATGATAACTTGTCCCACTCTCGTCCATACAATCGCACACAGAGGCAAATATCGCCACCAAAATGGTTTTATTCCTGTGGAGTTGATGTGGAAGTTGCAGTACCAGTATTTTTAGCTGGTTTTCTTGGTGTTTTAGCTCTACTTTCTTCCTCATTCTTTTCATCAATATATTCCCTGACATTGACCGGTACATATTTCTCATAAAGCTTTTGTAGTTGTTCTGCTAGTTCATCCTGCACATCAATCTCTTTCTTCTCCATATACTTCTTAATTGCTCTTAGCTTTTCTGCCTCAAGACTTACGCTAATAGTATCTTTTTTCATCCAAACATGCCTCCTTCTTTTTATTCAATTTTTAATAAATCCAGTTGCAAAAACAGAAAAGGAATAGTCACTACATACTCATGACCATTCCCTGATTTTCATCCTCTGTCTGCTCTTGAGACTCTTCAATTTCTTCTGCATTTGTAGTTTCTGTAGGAACTTCTGCCTGTTCACTTTGCACCCTTTCAGTCCTTCTTCTGCCACGATTAGAGGTAGTTCTTGGAGTAACTTCTGATGAACTTTCACTAATAGGGGCTGTTGTTTCCGTCTGGTTCTCCTGTTCATTATCATTTCTCTCTAGATATCTTCTAGTAGCTGATGGAACATATTTCTCGTAGATACTACTAATATGTTTTTGCAATTCTCCCTCTACAGTCAGATCCTTTTCGTTCATATAAAACCGTAATGCTTCTAACTTTTCTTTTTGAAAAGTTACCTGTAGCGTTGCTTTTTCCGTTGATATACTCATTCTCTAAATCCTCCTTTTCTACTTACATTTTCATATCCATACCTTGTGACTGTTCAAATTCTTCTATAAGTGATAGCTTATTATCCTTAGAACTATAACGGTAAATTGCATCAGATAACACTTCATCAGGTTCTACTTGGCTCTCATTTACTTCTGAAACCATCCTTTGAATAAATTCTAAATCTATATTTTCTTCTACCATAATATCTTCTTCTTTTATTATGATTACTTCATGGAGAGAAGATGGCAATACAATAAAATCTCCACCCAATTTCTCTGCAATAGAAGACATTACTTTTTCATCAAACATATATGCTGCACCTTGCATTCTTTTATCATTACTTAGTACCCACATCATATTTTCTCCTGCCATTTCCTCAAATAGCTCGACATCCTCTCCCATCAACTCTGCGATAATATCATTCATATTTTCAAATTTATACGGCAATATCCTTGGCATATTTCTTACTGCTTGGTCATGAACTTCTCTGTGATCGACACCCCAAAGTTTTAAATGTTCATTATTTAATAAAATACTTCCTGTACCTTCTTCCGATATGCATACATTCACCCGATACACAATTGCTAAATCCTCTCTTCTTTGATGGGGAATATCTTGTAATAACTTTTCATTTTTCTCTGCATTAATAACTGTATAATATAGGTTATCTTTCATATTGTTGTAGGTGAAGTCTTCTAAATTAAACTGCGGTGTTCTTTTTATTTCTCTTTGAAAAATCTTACCAATCTTACTCATAGTCTCCTCGACTTTCATACCTTCCTGATGTAAGTTATAAAAGGAATTCAGGTAAATATTAGGACATATATTACTTTCCCCACGCAAAGTAAGTCCTGTTAATTCCTCCCCATTATTTTTTCTGACCACATTAATTTCTGAATTTACATCCTTATATTCTTCTGGCAAATAATCTTTAACTTCTCTTTTTACTCTTTCTACATATTCATTAAATGTCATATGCATTCTCCTTTACTTTTGCTGTTCTCATTGAAACAGACTGCTTTTTATAGTTACCTTCATTACTACCTGCTACTTAAAAACTTATAATCTTATTTTAGAAATCAAATCCTATAAACTCCATCCTTGGTTGTGCCTCTGGTTCTTCTCCTGTGAATTCTTGAATTTTACCAAATTCTTGTGTGTATCTTTCTATTTGTTCATCACTTAGGGATACAAATTCTCCATCTTGGCTATCACCTACAATAAAAAAAGGACCAGCAATGATGTCATTACCAACCCTTCGATTTAGTTCCATTCCATTTAATTTTCCTTCTTCATTACATACCAAAATACAATTATCATCTAAATAAATACATTCAAATAATCCCTCAACCTCTCCTTGAATACCCTCCAAGTCATTCGCTATTTCTTTTTCATAAGGTAAGTTTTGTGGCTCAATCTTTAAGATACGAATTGTCTTTTCTATATTATCCATTAAATCATCCTCCTACATATTCATGTTTTGACTTGGCTTTATTTCTTCGTCTAAATTACTACAGTAGTCAAGATATATTGTCATATCAAAGCAGTCATCGAGTACTTCAATTTCTGCGATTTCATCTCTGCTTGTTAGTTCATCTAAGAGTAAAGTTCCAATACCATTGTTTTCTTTTACAACTAGCCCATGGGATTCTTCTATCTCATCAAAATAGATAGCCCAACTACCATTTGAAGTATTTTCAGCAGATTCCTTAATTATTTGCTCTGCAACAATAGAAATTTGCTTATCTATATATGGCTTAATGTTTGGCATAAATGCAACATATCTTGGATAATCATATCCTTGACTATCAATTAAAATTCCATCTCCACTATCTATATTTAGTGCAAGCAGTCCATGGATTTGTCCTGTGGAATCTATATACATTTCTTCTTTTCTATCTGCAATAAAGGTTCTGTCATCTAATAGATTGTTGCTAAATTCCTCAAATTCATTTTCATCCATTAATTCAATTCCATTAATCACACATACTTGTGCATCAAATGCTGAAATCTTTCGTTCAAATATTGCTTTTGTAGTTAGCATAAGCTCCTCCTCTTATTTTAAAATATGTGGTCTGCCATATAGAACCTGTTTGTTTGAATCAAATAAATCTCGATATACCACCTGTCCTTTCGAGTATGCGGCATCTATTACTTTCCCATTTCCAGCATAGACTCCTACATGTGTAATGTTCATAAATCTGCCGTTTGGCTTGTGACTCCAAAACACTAAATCTCCAGGAACTAAATCTTCTTTTGAAACAGTAAGGCTATTATTCACGCAAAATCTTCCTTGCTCCGCAGCAGTTCCAGGTATAATTATTTCAATCTGTCTGTAGCTCCACATGGTCAAATAGCTGCAATCTGTATAATTTCCTTGTCCTCTTCTTTCTTGTGAATAGGGGTCTCCAAGCCTTGACAAGGCAAGCTTTACTATCTCTGTTCCATTCTCTCCCTCTGGCAAATCATGATTCAATTGCTCTAATTCTTCTGGAGTAATGCTATGTGTCCAATCTCCCCATTCTTCAAATCCATCTCCTTCACTTGGTGCTGGAACTCCATACTTAATTCGGTAATAGATTTCATTGGCATTTGCCATATCCTCATAAGTAGTTACCTTTCCCATAATACTTTCAATATTTTTGTAGACTTCTGGGAGAGTATCAATTGGTACTGCCACAAGATATGTTTCTTCCACTTCATTTCCGTCTGCATCAATTATGGTTCTTGTTCGTTCCTCATAAGTGACAAAGCAGTCAATATATTTACCTTGATCTACGCCAGATGGCTGGTCAGAGGCGAAATACAGAGAATAAAAAATAGCCTTAATCCTTATTGTGTCCAGACTATCTCCATCTTCCATTTGACCATTTACTTTCTCTATTCTTTCATCAAGCATTGTAAAACTAATACGCATATCCTCTATCTGCCCTCGATATTCTTCTGGAATATTTCCTGATATAGCACCTCCATGAAAGGACAACCTAATAGCACTATTGTTATGGTTTGCTGTTCCAGAAAGCAGACCACAGATAATAACAATAATTAATATAAATGGAGATAGGATTGCAGCAATAGTCCACCCTATACCTTTTCTCAGCCTCTCATCTGATAATGCTGTTATAGCTGCTTTTGCAACAAGTCCTATGGTTGTAGGGTCTGCCATTTATGATCACCACCATTTCATCCCTAATAAATTTCCCTGTTCGCCTATATCTTTCATCTCATCCTCTATTTTACCTACAGTTTTATCTACTGCATTTTGTAAAATATCTGTATCAAATCCTGCATCAATATAGCCATCTTCAATGGATATTTTGTAACGTTCTGATGGTATTCCGAGTTCATGACCAGGTGTCATCACATAAACCATTGCTGAAACAGTCCTACCATTTAACACAATCTCCATATGTTCCTTTCCATAAAAATTAGGGTATCCTTCATACCTATCTAGTGATTTCTCATCTTCTGGTCGGATTCCCCACAGCAAAATGGGAACGCTACTTCCTTTACATGGTTCAATAGTTGCCACTGCACTATATCTTGAACCACGAAATACAAGCTCATAACCCTTTATTTCTGATGCCCCAATGACTCTTGCAGTAGGGCATCGTTGTTTCATTTGTGATAGATTTAAATTACTTCCATATGCGATATATAATATTTCTAGTCCTAACTCATTTAATTTATTATTTTTCATCCTGACCTCCTACTGATTCATAGACATAGTAAAAGCAGGAGATTCTTCCTCCTGCTCATCTATTTCCATATCATTATTTTGTATTTCTATTGTTTCTTCTTGTGGATTCGAAAGCTCAACTTCTCTCTTTTTCCTTAACCTTTCTTTCTGTGCTTCTGCCTGTTCAGGTGACTTCCATGCAATATTTCCTTCTAAATGGTCAAGGAGATGTTTCCTTGCTGTTTTAAATTCATCTCCTATTAAACCAAGTCTTAATAGCCATACTCTGAATGTATATTTTTCATTTTCTGATACAGTTTTTATTGGACTTGCTGACCTTTGGTTGTAGGCTTGAGCTGTAATAGCCATACAAAATTGCAGATATGCTTTCATCTTCCCAGCATGTAGGGAACCATTAAAGGCTCGAAACTCAATCGTTCCCTTTTGAAAGACAGAATGAAGATTCAAGCAATGGTATCTACTATCATGATAATGCTGATGACTGCCATCACTACCTTTGTACCATAACTTTTGGATTCCACTCTTTGTTTTTGGTTTCTGCTTATTTAACTTCTCCAAAAAATCTGTATCTATCTTTTTGCAATACCGTCTTTCCCTATCTGAATCCACCTGTAATGCCTTATATATCATATTCTCTTTTGCAGCTACAATATTAACAAGATTTCTTAATTGGTACGCTTCAAAAGGTGCCGCATTAATGTGAATATGGATTCCACAGGACTTATTACTAAATGCTCCAGCCTCTCTAAGTCTACGCACAATCTCCTGTATCTTTTCGATATCTTCATACTTACAAATGGGACTAACAAGCTCTACACTGTATTCTCTGTCAGCTATTTGCTTTCTATTTCCCACTTTTTTCTGACAGCTAATACTGCCGTCACTTACAAACTTCCACTTTCTATTTTCATTATCCCTTACACTATAAGTGTCATAACCACCACCTTCATGTTCAGCTATCTCACCCAGATATTCGGCAACTACTTCAGCAGCTCTTCTTCTTGTTATGCCTGTCATCTCAATTTCAATTCCAAAGTTCTGATCTCTTAAATCCACAGCCTCACCACCTTACCATTGCTTTTTTGCTTCGATGATGTCCTCAGCATTTTGAAATCCTGCATACCTAGAAGCAGTGACAATATATTCTGTAAGTCTTTCATTCCTCCAAGAGTCTATTAGCTGTCCTCGGCATATATCATAGAGTTCATTTATCTTTAGTATAGTGCTTTCAATAACTCTAGATACTTGGGTGGACTCTCCACCAGATAGCTTTAACTTATCAATATATTCATTAAGAATATGGTCAAATTCTTCAATATGCCTTTCATCATAATGGTTATATGCAAGGAAGGGATTTTCATATTCATCACCATTAATACAATGCTTTATCTGCTCCAATAATCTTGGTCGATTCTTTGTTTCTGCCTTTAAATACTGTTCCATAAAACAAAGCAAGTCATTATCCCTGTTTGGAGTATATCTGATGCATACCCTCAAATCATCTATAATGCCTTGCTTTTGTTCCCGGTAGGATTCGATTTTTTCTTGTTTCCTTACCCATTCTACACTTTCAATAGTCATTACCTTCCACCTGCCTTTCCAAATAACTTTTCTTTATATGCTGGAGCATGGACAGCCAAATTGTAACGTTCGTTACCGCATTTATATAAGCATACCCCTCGCTGTGGAAATTTAATAAGATTATATTCTGATTCTTCAAGCTGTAAGGTATCCACATAAAACTGCTTATCAATATTTCCTGCGTTAAATAAAAAAGCGTGTGCTGGAATTGAAAACAGCGGTTTAGTTAGCTCCTTAATGCCTTCAATATTGAAGTCCTCAAGGTTTTGACTGCTAAGTATTACGGCTGATTCTTTCTTTCGCACTCGCTTCATAAAATTACGTATATATTCTATTGCAGTAAGATTGGTAAGGAACAAATACAATTCATCAATTCCAGCTGCAGTATTTCCTTCCGTTAATAGTTTATCTGACATAAAGGATAATACATTAAACAGTAATGCGTTCTTTACATTTTTACTAGCCTGTAATAACCCTTTTACACCAAATACAATAAACCGATTGGAGGTTATATTGGTATGTCCGTTGAAAAATTTGCTTTCTGCACCTTGGCACATAGAATGAAGTCCAAGCAAGATTTCTTGTAGTAATTCTACTGTGTAAAGCTGATATTTTCCCTTGTCATAGCCTTTATATTCTTCCTCTATTAATGTATAAAGGTCTGAAAGGATAGGATAATCAACAGATTCTAATCGATTGAAATTAGTGCTGTCAGTGATACTCCATTTGGTGTAGAGTTTGCCAAGCATAATTTCTATAACATCAATATGCCTATCATCAAAGTCTTTATAACAATGAAAGAAGTCTTTTAAAAAACTAATATGCTGACTTAGCTTTGTTGCTTGTCTGAATGCAATAGGAGCATCTTTATCCTGTGGACTGCCACCCTCATCCCAAGTTTTTGGTTCTAATGGATTTATCATATATTCTCCACTCATTAAATCTACAAAGCATCCACCTATATTTTCTGCTAGTTCCACATACTCATGCTCTGGATCTAAGCATATGACATTCTTTCCTGATTCTAAAATATTGCATAATATTAACTTTAATAAATAGCTTTTACCTTGTCCTGAATTACCGAGAATTAGGATACAAGGATTTGTTTTATCATCATCTCGTTTATCAAAATCTACGAGAATATTAGAACCAAATTTATCTCTGCCTAAATAAAATCCATTGCTATCAGTCTTACCTGAATAGTTAAAGGGATATAGATTTGCTACTGAGGATGCTGGAAGTACTCTTTCGTATTGACTGCCAAATATGTTTCTCCCTGTTGGGCCAACACATAAAAAGCCTTGCTGTTGTCTAAGTATAAGTCTATCTACATTTAACTTAGAACGAACAAGCTCCGTTAATATATCGGTCTGTAGCAGTTTCAAGCTGTCATAATCAATTGCGATAAGTTCAATATATACAGCACAATGAAGGAGTGGTTCTCTATTTCTATGCATTGTTGATACAAGGGTAACTACATCTTGTAAGTTGCTTTCTGCTGTTACGGTCTGCTGTAAATCATTTGTATTTGCTGTATTCATCCTGTTTTTATTAGCTGCATTATGGATAATTTTCTTTTCTTCGTTTGGAGTTACTTGTCTTGTATAGATTCTGAGGGTAACCCCATCCTTTTCTCCTAAATGACGAAGGATTGCTTGTTCACTGGTACTTGTAGGATATTCACGGAGTGCCCATACACATCTGTAGGTGTTGCCACAGATAAAATGGTCTGTGTAGAATTTGATGATGGATGGAGCTATCATGTCTACAAATGTTTTAACTTTCTCATCTTTCATGATTGGTGACTTCTTTTTTACCATAGTATCTTCTTGCCTCCCTTTCTTTTTCTGTACTAAAATAAGCCCTACACATTAGTGCAAGGCTTAGCTATATATAATTAATGCATCATATCCAAATATTTCTTTAACTACAAACAAAAATTATACTCGTAATCTTATCGATAAATAGGAAGTTGTCTAGGCATCTTATATCAAGAAGATGTCTATTCAAGGTTATATTAGTATTCGATTAGACTTATTTATATTTGATAAAGTTGTTGATAATAAAGCATTTTTCATTAATAAATCACCAGAATTATTTGCCCCGACTATTAAATCTTCAGGATGTAGTTTACCATTAACCATTGCATACACCAAGTCTACATAATGTAAAAATTCATCATAACCTCGTGGGTCGATTTCATTAGGATGTATTATATCGTATTCAAGATCTAAATTAGTATCTTTGTATATTTTACTTAAAATCTTATGATAATCATTTTCTATATCAAAATATATAATAGGAACATCATATCTGTCTTGAATTATATCGGGCAAAACATATTTAATACCGTCTTTGGTAGCCTTAATCTGTAAACCCGCTATTTTTGCAGAAGTAGTTGAATATTCATCTTGATTTTTCATAATAGCTAATTCGCTATTATCATTAATCCATATGATATCTCTTTGGGTATCGGACGGATTATAGTGCTTACTGTAATTAATTTTTGTATAGTTTAAGCCAGTTCCAAGCGCAAAAAACTTGTCTGCTGTTTTTTGCTTTGCTCTCTTTTTACGTGCAATGGAAAAGTATCTTTGATTAACAGCACAGTCTCTATTGCAATTCCTAACAATAATTGTTTCTGCAATTCTACCTAATAATTGCATTGCAGTTCTATTAATATCACTCTGCAAAATAACACCAAGTATTAGCCTTCTATTTTCACTATATCTAATTACATTTAAATCATCGACTAGTAAATCAAGCAATTGCCTGCCATACATTACTTTTTGAATTTCAATATTTTTAGTGCCATATGTGAATTCATCAAACGGTTGGGAATGTATTATCTTTCCATTTCCGTCGGAAACCACAATGTCTACATCGTAATTATTCATTAATACACTCCTCTCAGCGAAGCGTCATTCACATTATCGGCATATTTACATGAACACAATATTTGCTTAAGACGCACAAATTCCTATTTATCTGTTGTCATCCTTGGGTTTTAAAAACACTAAAATAACACCTATAATTCCTATCACCAGTCCAATCATAACCCATGGAACTGTAACACTATGGGTAATGTAATAATCTAAGCTGGCCTATGCTAAAGAGACAAGTATTCCAAAAAGAATCAATGCAATACCATTAAGTTGTTTTTTCATATCTTCATCCTTTCAAATTCTTATTTACCTACATCCCATATAACTTTTCCTAAATCGCATTAATTTTATTATAGCACATCCATTATCAAATAAACTTACACTTTATTAACATTTACACATCTCCAAATACCACCCATCGCTCCCCATCATAATCTTCATACCTTTCCGTTGTTACATTTTGCTCGTAGTAAACACCAAGGAGTCTTTTTATATCCGAATTATCAGCTCTTCTGGTAGTAAATCCTTGGTCTTTTAAGCTCTTTTCAATCCTTGAAAGATAAGGAAATATATCTGATTCTTTTTCATTCTTAAGCCTAATAATAATTAGAAATTCACGGGCAGTAGCCATCTGCACTTGCATCCTATCCAGATTAGTACTGTCTTGCTGCAGAAGTTTACGGATAACAGGATTTTGTTCTGTATCCATTCTTCTCTTTAAATACTGCTTATTTTCATCAAAGTTTTCTTTTGAATTAAGACATAGCATTTCAATTTCAGCAATCCCCTTTAGTACCGTCATAAGTGCATAGATCCTTGCACTTATACTTGTTTCAGATAATACGGATATATTGGTTGGATGGATAATAAAATACACTAGTTCTCCATATGGAGTTTTAAGGCTATAGTCTGTGATTTCATCAATACCCATCAGCTCTCTTGTAGACTGCTTTTGTTTTTCATTTTGTTTCTGTTTTCTGCCCACTCTTATAACCTCCATTCAAATTTCTGTTGCTTTAAAAGAAAAAAGGCACATGCATAACGAATGAAATTCAGTATGCTTGTGTCTTCAAATTGTATAGTTAAAAAGCTATATACTGCTGTTATTACAATAGGTGGCATAAATCCAAGTTGTGCTAAAGCAAATACAGAAATAAGAAGTCCAACTCCAATAATTCCTATATCTTTTAATTCCCATAGCCATAATGTTGCTTTGGCCTTTAAATTATCAGGATACATATACACTGTTATTCCTCCACTTCTTCCTTAAATTTTCTTAAAAAACAAGCAATCCCCTGCATAATAAAATCTACACATGGGATTGCTACACTATTACCTAATGCCTTATATCTTGCACTATCGGATGACTTTTCTATTATAGTCCACCCATCTGGAAAGCCTTGAAGCCTTTCACATTCAAGTGGTGTTAGTCTGCGTACAAGATTCTTAGTAGTTACAAGGTTTTCACTTCCTCCTCCATTATCTCCACCCTCTGCTCTAAGTGTTGCACAACCTTCTATATAATTAGCAAATTCCGATTGCCCAAACATCATTTTTTCACAGTCTACAATACATTTATCTTGACTTACATATTGATTCCCATTGCCTTTTTCATCTCCTACACATAATGCTCCTACTGTATTTTGATAAGTTTTAGGCGGATAGCAAACAGCATGAATATCGCTGGTAGTAAGAGTATAACTAATATTCTCTTGAAATCCGCATCCATTTCCACCATTATGATCTTGTCTATCAATGGTATTTCCTGCAATACAATAACTGTCTGAATCAATTGGCTTTGATACTAATGGTACATTATTTCCTCCTGTTCCATAGGTGGCCGATATTGTTGGTGCTACATTTAGTGGACCATTATATCTGCAGTCTTTTGCATGATTATCAAATAGAACAGGTTGATTATTGCCACTTGTTCCTGCTGCTGATGTAATAGTAGGACAAAGGTCAAAGCATATTTCTGAACCACCTTGCTGAGTTGCCATGACTATAGGTTGATTTCCTCCCATACTAGCCCTTAGTGTTGACGTAATATTCTCTGTTATATCCATTCGGTCGCCACCCTGATCATTTAAACATATCATAGGTTCTGTGACAAATGTCTGCATCTGCATATTTTGAGTTGCCATCAAGGCTCCTGAAATTCCGTTTAAGTCAATACCCTCATTTCGTTGATTTATATGATATGCTTTATATTCGGTAATCATATTGTCATCGGAATCTTCCTCTACCCCTACAGCTTCTCCTTGAATTTCTAAAGCAATTTTTAATTGTTTAGGAAGTTCCTTTCCTCTTGCTCTAGCTCTTCTTAGTATTCCCAAACAAGCTGTCTTGCTCAAATAATATTTTGGGTGCGGTGTGTCCTCCAAAATCTGCGACAAGAAAGATTCTTTTACGTCTTTGGGGGACACCCCAGTATTGAGCATCGAGAACTCTCCAAGCAATGGTGAATTCATATCCCAATATGCACCCAACAGATTTCCATATCCCTCTCGGAGGTCTAGGTATAGATACGCTGCTATCTGCAATTCTTGTGGTTTCTTCAAGGACCGCATGGAAGTCTTCTCCGTTTGTACTTGAGAATGCTCCGGGGACATTTTCCCAAACGAAGTATCGAGGTCTGATAAGGTGATTTGCCTTTCCTCTTCTTGCATCTGCCCACCTCATTTCCTTTGTTATTCTTATCTGCTCCATAAATAATCCTGAACGCTCACCAGCAAACCCTGCCCTTGCACCTGCAACAGATAAGTCTTGGCATGGTGAACCACCTGTAATAATATCAACAGGGGGTAGATCTTCTCCTTTTAATTTTGTAATATCACCAACATGGAGCATATCAGGGAATCGCATTTTAGTCACCTCAATGGGAAAGGATTCAATTTCGCTTGCCCATATAGGAGTAATTCCATTATGAATAGCTGCAAGAGGAAACCCTCCAATCCCATCGAAAAGACTCCCCAAGGTGATCATCTATCTATCCTCATACAAAATAGAGCCTCTTCTTTTATTTCAAAATCTAGTTTCATAATTCTTTTTATAGGAATAGCTGTCTTTCTTGCAAACTCAATCTCCTCAAACATTCCTTTAGAAATATGGTCACCAAATGCCCATAGTTCATCGCATTTTGATAAGAATTCTTTTCCTATATTAATTCCCAATCTTCTTTCTTCTGGATTATTATCATCTAATATCTGAGGATAGAGAAGGTGGGGACAAAAAAAGGCATTGCCTTCATTTAATACATATCGGCAAGCCTGTTTCGCATATTCTATATTCTTTTTTATATCTCCTTTATAGGGAGATGCAACATATATTAATTTCATTTAATCCTCTCTTTCTATATTTATTTTGGTACTGCTTGCACTATAGTTTTAGTTGTGTTTACAGCGGCCTGTGCTGTATAAACTGCACTCATTACATTGGCACGAGTGGATGTATCAAGTCCAAATGCTCCAGCAATCCGTGGTACTTCTCCTGCCGATAACATTAATCCTAATCCGAGCAATGCATGATCTTTTACTACCATAAGTCCTGCAGTTAGTATAGTTGCCTGAAGAAATGTCGTAAGGCACAATCCGATTATCTGCTTGCACCATTGAATGAATCCGTCTATATAGCCACGAGGAACAGAAAACATATATAGACTTCCAACTGCTATCTGAATAAGTAGAATTCCACCTCTTTTTAAATTTGCAAAAAATACTTTAATTACTGCATAACCCATTAGGATAATAATAAACAGAGCCATAAACGGACTCGTTATCATAGAGATTCCACCAAATATACCTGAACCACCTATGTTTGTAATATCACCTACGTTATTTAACTCTCCAATAATAGATGTTGCTAGTCCACCTATTCCACTTCCATATCCTGTGATACCAGCAGTTAAGCTTGCTTGTAAATTAACAGAAAGCTTATATAGTTCTATAGGCACTGTAGTAAAAAGGCTTACTGCCATAAATCCTTTAATTGCATTTAAAGCAGCATCTTTCATGTTACCCCTACCATATTGATACTCAATTCCCGTTTCAAAGCAGGACACTACAAGTCCTGTTCCATAGAGTGACCAAGCAAGGTAAGAGAAGAACAAAACAATTGACTGTACCCAGCTCATCTCAAAAAGTTCTACTCCCATATTTCCCATTTGAGCAAAAAAGTCAGCAAGAAATCCTATAAGCTGACCGTAGAACCAATCAATGATTTGATCCATTACATCGCCTAAGATAAAATCCCAAATAAACATTATTTCACCTCTTTTCTTTGAAAAAAGCACATCCATTTTAATGTGCTAGGTTAATATTTTTTACACCTCCTATATAGTTACTATTAAACTAGTCATTTTTATTTTTATTTAATATAATATTAAACATTTACTTTAACAATATTATAGTGTATACTTAACATTATTAAAGGAGGTTTTAATATGGCAATAGATATTGTACCTGAATGGATGATCAATCTTGATGACGAAGATGTATCATTCATAAAAAAATTTCTTTTAGCTTCTGGTTCTCTTAAAGAAATTGCCAACCAATATGCAGTTACTTATCCTACTGTGAGACTCAGGCTTGATAAATTAATACAGAAAATTCAAATAAGTGAAGATGCATCAACCGAGCCATACATCGCTTTAATCAAGCGATTAGCTTTAAATGACAAGGTGGACTTTGAAACTGCTAAACTATTGATTTCAGAATACAAAAAAGTTAAAGGAGCTGAATAATATGAAAAATGCAACGATAATGTTGTTTCTTGTACTGGCATTGTTAGTGGGAGCAATTTTTCTTCAAATATTTTTATCTAAAAAGAAGAGCAAGTGGTTTGGACTTATACTTCCGACAATCACATTTCTATATTCTTTATTGATGATTTTCAATATTGCTGTTTTTGAGGGAATGAAGGGTGGTGAGATATTCATGCTCATTGCCTCAACCTTTCTAATTAGTAATATTCCAACCATTGTTTTTCTTGGTATTTATTTTGGTTGTCGTGAGAAAATGAAACTTCGTTCCCAGCTTGACAAAATGAATATTCAAGACTTGGAGTAACGTCCTGTTATTGATACACCCTTTATGTGGTCAAATCAATTTTCCTAAAACTAATGCTGATTTCATGTTAGCAGGCTTCTAATGTTTACATTAAGATGATTGAAGCTATTAGTTTGTTGTGATAAAATTATTTATAATAAATGTTAAAAAATAATCGAAAGGGTCACCAATATGACAACTTATAATAAATTCAACAGACTAAATATTGATACTTTGCCACTTGGCTTTGAGCGAGACAATAATAAAAATCTGTATTTTTGTACACCCAAAGGCGCCAAAATCATTGGTTGGGCAGGTGTTGATGGTATTCATTTTTGCTTTATCCGTGGCTTTGGAGAAATGGTGTTTGCTGTAAGCCCTATGAATACACCGGGGAACTATGTCCATCCGTTAGCAAATTGTTTTTCTGATTTTCTATGCCTTTTACTTGCTTGCGGTGACACCGCAGCATTAGAGCAGGCATATAGCTGGAATCAAGCACAGTTTGAAACCTTTTTTACGGACAAACCTATTACAGAAGCTCAATCGTCAGTTCTGAACTTCATTTCTGAAAAGCTGCAGCTTGAAGCAATGGAGCACCCGTTTGAATATATCAAGCAATTACAAGCTGACTTTGATTACAGTAAGATTAAATTTACAGAAGACTACGATGACTTTGTCCCATCAGAGCCAACACTTCCCGAATGGAAGGTGTATTTTGAGGGTAATTTCTGGGGACATTCCACAGGGCAAAAAGCCGGAAAAGAGATTTGTACAAATGTACAATTTACCTTGAATAATAAAAAATGGTTCATTCCGTCCATTTATAATTGTAGCGAGGGATTGGTGATTGATTTCTGTGTGCAAATTCCAATAGAAAGTATCCGTGATTTTATAAGCAAATGGAATCTCTCAATAGAAAATGATGGCTCTGATTTTACTAGAGATCAGCAAATACAGATTGATGCTGAAAATCCTATGGCAATCAATATTACTCCGGAGATTGTGCTTAATGGCAAAACAATTTCCTGCTCACACGGATGCGGCTTGTCTTGGAACCCATATTTTACAGAACTCAATAATATGGAATCTGATGGTGTGCTAAAACAGTACACACTTGATCCTGCCAGTGGCTGGTTCATTTGGCGTTCTGCTTTTCCTTGGCAGACCACACGCAAACCGAAAATTTCCTCCCTTAGCGTAGTAATTAAGCACGACCCTATCAGCATTTCCTGTTCACATTTCGTCGTATCTGCTCCGGGTGAGTGTTTTGATTTTACCAATCCAATAACCAAAACTTCACATATGCTGACAGTGCAACAATATGAGCAGCAGGAAATCCCGAATAATATATTTAGCGATGATGATTACAATTTCCCACCCCACTGCACTGCAATGAGCTACACCGTTTCTCCGGAGCTTGCCGATGAGTCTTTCTCTGTTCGTGATTGCAACTCTGGTGACAGACCTCGTAAAAAACAGACTCATCCAATGGAGCCGCAAAGCACAGCCGACTGCTTTTCTGTCGGAATTATTGGTGGTGCATATAGACCGACTGCCATTCTCTTTGGTGATAGCGAGCAAGGAAAGCTTCGTGCCGTTTGTTCTGCCTTGCACTTTGTGCCTGTTAATACGGTAGAGTGGAAAATCATATTTCACGAAAAACCTTGTGCGGATATTACTGTCAAAATAATATAAACTGCCATAGTTATCGTGCCATGTTCAAAAGCATGGTTACTTCAATTTAAATGGATCCGCTACACTTTGATTTTGTGTAGCGGCTTTTAGTTTGCTTACATCCCCAAAATCGTCCAAATATATGCTGGTGCAGTTAGTGTAAATACCAAACACGCAAACAAGATTGCGGGTGCCGCCCATTCAAATTGGCCATGCTTTCTATAGTCAAAATAAGCAGTTCCAAGTTTTGCAAAGAAGAATACTGCTAAAACAAGGTCAATTGCAGGGAACACAACCTTATTTACAACCGTTTTTATCTGTTCTGATGCATCACTCCAAGTATCTTCAATTGCCCCAGCAACATCTCCTGTGCCTGAAGCTAATGCTGTAGTGCTAAACATCAATATGCCAATCAGCACCATGCACATTGTTAGTGCTATTTTCTTATTTATGTTCATAAAATCCACCTTTCTTTTTCTGTATTATTTAAGGATTTAAGGGTGCTATATGCCAGTCTTGCCATAAGTTCCCCTTTATTGTTAATGTGTCTGTAAGATTCATAGAGAGCATTCCATCAGGTGTCCATGCATCTATAAGCCATGTATTTACTATATATTCACCGTCTGGCATCCATATTGGAGTAAAATGTGTACGATTCTTATAAGTAGAATAATTGTTTTTCTTAAACTCAAACCTTGCATTTGAACCACCTGAAACACGTTCTAATAATCTCCAGTAGGTTTCATAGCGAAATTCTGGGAAATAGGAAACAGCATTTTGAGCATAAGTAATAGCTGAACTTTGATTACTACTCACATTTCCAGTCACTGTTTGATTGATTCCATATCCGCTTTTAAAAGCACTTCCACTTGCAGTAGGATTTTTACTATCGTTTATAATACTCATATCACTTGAAAGCCTCGCTGTATATTGGTCAAGGTCAAACTCCCACCAACCGTGGTCACACCAATATCCTGAGTCCTCTCCTGTACTATGCCACACCCAATATGCCCGCCACCAAGGACTCCATATGCTCCAATTTGCATTTGTTTTTTCTTCTCTGTTTGGAACGGAGGAATGAGAAAAAGAGTCATTTCTATCATCTGCTACAGGATTTGGTGGTGGATTTTTTCCTAAATCAACAACCTTAACATTGATAATTGATTTAGTAGTACTACCCGGTCCATTCACTATTACATCTATTACCATATCTTGTTCCGTATCAGGAGTTGTCCATTTTACCCATGCAAGCTGAGAGTCGCCACTTGGGTAATATACATTCCCAACATTATAGGTTCTTCCGTCAATAATAAAACTCACACGAGTTGGCCTGTCAGGATCAGATTGTCCCCCACTTACCATTACTGCTGTGATTACCTCCGTATTTACCCTGTATTCATAATCATATGTGCTAACAGTTGGTGGCTCAGGCTGTTCTGTAAATCGAACGATACCAAGACCGAGGGAAGATTTTATGTCTGCATTAGAGGCAGGGGCTGATGTACTGCCATTCCATGCGGGATATCCCAAATCTCCTACCTCTAAAAACATAGCAAGAGGCAAGTTCTTATGAGATAAAGACACCATTTTACTTCTTAATAATCCACTTAACTGTTCATCATACATGGCAGCTTCCGTTGCAGTTGTAGCAATCATAACACCTTGAAATGTGTAATATGCCATTGGTTCTAAGAGTAATTTGTACTCTCCACCAATTAGAATATCGAAATCCATTCCTGTTATTGATGCAATTGAGCGTATAACTTGCTCATCTGTAAAATAGCTCTTTATGGCTGCAATATTGTTACTACCATTTGTACTTACAATCCTTGGCATTGTTTGAGATGGATTAATGTAAGAATATGCACCTTGAATAGGAGATAAATTTCTTCCACCATTATATTGAATTTTAGATACCTTACCAAAGTGAAACATAGTAGATGGAGGTTGTTTATTTGTTAAATCAATAGGGGTAGTTACTATGGCATGGTCACTTGCTCGAACTACAGTAACACGCACACCATCATAGCCAGGAGACCACTTATCAGTACTCGTTCCATCTCCCATACCTCCACCACCTGAGTCAATATTTCCATCTCCAACAGCAAATACAGTAATAGGCATTATTAAACTAAATATCATTGTAAATATCATCAATATTTTTAATATATGCTTCATTTTTTCTCCTTCCTGCAAATAAAAAACACTGCATTTCTGCAGTGCATTTCATTGCTATTTATATTTAATCCATATTTCCTATCTTATTTCCATTCTCATACATATCTTCAGCTACAGTCCCTTGATTTTCACCACTATTTTCTATCCACCCAAATCCAGGCAAGTAAGTTTTCCCTTGATTATTGGTATCCCCACCTTGTGGTACATCATTATTTTTCGGTGTTTCTGTGGGTTTCTCTACTTTGTCATGAACTACAGGTTCAGGTGGCGTTTCCACTTTCTCACCATTTGGTTTCTGTGTTGGATCTGTAAGCTGTTCCTTTGTAGGTTCTTTCGGTTTTACTAAATCTCCTTGAATGGTTTGCTCAGTCCCTGTATCTATCGCACCATTATCTATCGTTTCATCCTCTGGAATCTTAATTTCTGGCACTGTAATTTCATCTTCTTTTTCTGCTATATCTGGTGTTTTTATTATGATATCATTTGTTTCTATACTTTGCTTTGACAGTACTGCATCCTCTATAGGTTCTTTTTTAAACTGATTGCTTATTAAAGCTATAAGTATCACACTGATTATCAATCCACTTACAACAATTAGTCTTCTTTTTGTCTTATCATTTATATTATTCATATGTTCCGCCTCCTTATTAAATCTTAATTATCTGTTACTTTCAAGCTATAAACTACCACAAGATTTCCTGTAAGTCTATTAAATTCTGCAAATCTTTTAAAACTTAGGGGTATAGCCTGCACTTGTCTTTATTTTCATCTTCATACTTGGAAGAAGTCTGCCTCCAAAGGATACTGGTACTTCAAGCATTATTCTACTATCTGTCTCAAACCTTGAATCTGACCTATCCCCTAAAGCTAAAGGAGCATTTCTTATATCCACTTCCAAATTCCATATTTTAAACTCTATTTTTCCTTCTGATGTAGTCTTAACATGATATCCACTTTTCCTACTTAATCCAAGAATTGTATCTAGTCTATCATAAATTGCTCCATAATCAAGAGATTCTTCAAAGTCATCTGCCATAGGCTGATATCCTCCTGAATACCCTTCACGAACTCCATGATATACATCATCATAGTTGTCATTTACAGTAGAAATAACTGCATCTTGAACGGCATCACGCACACCTTGTGTTATGATCATCAGTCTAAAATATTCTGATACCCCTGTAAAAATCATTACAAGACACAAAGTCACTGCAATAATCAGTGGAAAAGAGCTACCTTTTTTATCGGTTAATATTCTTTTAAGTTTATGCAAGATTTCACCTACTTCCAATATACTTCTGATTTTCCAACAGCATCAGCTCTTAAGGTAACAGGAAAAGAACCAAATCCTCCGAACAAACCGATATTCGTTTCAAAAGTAACAGTAACAGTTATCTCTTCATTTAACTGAATTCTTCCTGTCTTTGACCATTTAACTTCTGGTGTAATACCAGTTTTTTCTCGAAGCAAAATCTCCCTATTTGAAGTTTCTGATCCTACCCTGCCTGCAATTTCTGCTTCCCTCACAAGCTCTGTAGCAAAGGTATCTACCTGTTGTTTTATGATATAGGCTGGAAATACTCTCACTGCAAGGGCAATAACAAGCATGGCACAAAGAACCAGTATTGCCACATCAATATATCCTTCTCCTTGTTTAGATTTTAAAATTTTTAACACATGGACACCTCCTAGAACATTCCACTAAGGGAACGTATGATTTCATATACAATAATGGCCATATAGGTCATTAAGAAACACATAAGCATTACAAAGGAAAACACTCTAATCTTAGGTGGTATTTTCATAGCTTGTGCTTTTAACCTTTGAAGTTCAAGTTGTTTCATATCATGAGAAAGCATTTGAAAATACATGGAACCATCATCTCCACGAAGAACACCAATTAGTCCTCTGGTAATATCTGATAGCATCGGTGAATTAATCCTCGCCTCGAACCTTGTAAGTGCTGCCTCATAGGAAGAGGAACGCATATCTGCTGTTAAGATATCCAACTCATCAGCAAATTTCTCTCCTGCATTTTTCTTATAGTTCTCTATAATAGACAGTACATCCCTACTTGCCTTTAACTCCTGAGTAATGGTTGCTACAAATCTTGGCAGTTCTACTTCAATTTTCTCTTTCTTTATCTTTAATATCTCATCTGCTTTACGAATTTCTTTAAAATATATTATAATGCTTAAAAACATAAGTATCGGTGCGATGAGTGGAAGTATCATGAGACAAGGGACAATTAGAATCGCAATTGTTCCTGACTTTATTATTGCCGATGCAATGAACTCTTCTGGAGTCAAATTCATTCCAGCAGCATTTAATGTGTTTTTGATTCTGCTTTTTTTATACTCATCCATAGGAATATATTTAGCAAGCTTCACTGCCCATCCCATAAGAAGTACATCTACAGTTTTGGCTTTTTCTTTTCCCTGTTTACCAGCAGATAACATAGCCTTTTGTGTTGCAATGCTTGGCAATTTCAGCAAATCAGCGGAAATTAGAAACAAACCAATGGCAAGCAACATGCCAAATGTAAAGATTGAAATTGTCATATTCGGCTACCTCCTATACTCAATTGGTTGGGTTAATTTAATTACTAAAGCTGTTGATATAAAAATAGCCATAGCACAAATAGAAATAATAATCTGTCCCAAAGCTGAGTGCATGAGTGTGTGGTACCAGTCTTTGTTTAGAAAATACAAAAGAGGTATATTTCCGATGACCAGTATGACCATGGTAATAAATTCTTTTCTTGGTTCAAAGACCATGTTTTCAAGTTCTCCATTTACTACACGCATATCCGATAGTTTACTTACAATGGGTGTTAGGGTTGTCTTTAAACTTCGGTCAAGCTGACAAGCGATTAAAGCATCACACCATTCACGAAACACAGCATTATCAATCTGATCTTTCATAGCTTGCAAAGCACCTATAATATCTGGGTTTATCAGCTTTATCCTCGAAACGAAACCCTTAAATACAGACAAAACTGGTGGGTTTAGGTAGTTCATATTTTCTTCGGCTGCTGTAAGGATATCCTCATTTCTTAAATAAGCAGTTGTTATAATACTTAGTGCTGTTTCAAGCTCTGCAGCAATATCCCTTTTAAAATAACTTTGAGTAAGCCTTATATACCAAAATGGTAGAAACATAAAGCCTATTGCCATCACTGGTACTAAGAAAAAGTTACCCAGCATAATAGCAATAGATCCTCCCATAGCAAACAATAATAAGGATAAGGCACAAAGCATAGGAAACTTCTTCTCTCTCCCTGTAACTTTTAAAATCTCTTGTACTTCCATGATTTCACGTCTTAAAAAAGATACCTTCTTTCGCTTTGTAGTCTCATTAATCTCATCCTTTATGCTCCTTGGCTTACTCATCAGCTTTTTAAATATGTTTTCCGTGAACTCCATTAGTGAGATTCCAAATAAAATAAAAAAACCTGCAATCATTCCGATACAGGCAATCAACAAGATGGTACTCATATAGTTTCCACCTCCTTTGTTTTCAGTTTTTCTATGATGTCAATTGGCATTCCATTTTCCAAGAATCTTTTACTAAGGCTATCTGAAATGCTATTGATCTGCTCATGGTAACCATTAATTATAAATTTCCCATCCTCCATACGGTTTTCTGTAATTACATATTGATATAATGGACGGTAATTCCTTCTGCCATCTGGAAGGATTTCGCATTCCATTATCTCCATCATCTTTCTTTCCTTATTTTCAAGCTGCTTACAAAACACGACAATAGGATAAGCCTCTGTTACATATCCCATCAATGTTTCATCTGACATATCTACTGCTCGTTTGCAAAGGGATACCATTCTACGATAGGTTGCCTCACAGGAGTTTGAATGGATGGTAGTAAGAACAGCTACACCTGTCCTCGCTGCTTCCTGTGCTGCATTGGCCTCTGCTCCACGCATTTCTCCTACTACAATAATATCTGGATTAAAACGCAAAGACATATCAAGCAATGTAATCTGATCTACTCTTTGCCTTTCATTCTCACTATCACGTGTTATGGTATGAATAACAGAATTAGTTACTCTTCCTTCTTTTTCACGAACCAAGGCAAGCTCACGCGATCCATTTTCTATGGTAAATATTCGCTTATTATCAGGAATGGTAGTTAGTAACCATCCAGCAATTGTTGTTTTACCAGAGCTGGTTGCTCCTGCCACACAGACAGAAATACCATAGCGAATACACTCTGATAAAAAATCAAGCATAGGATTTGTTGCTGTACCACCATCTACAAAATCCTCCTTTTTCATACTTTGAGGATTTACAATACGAATAGAGGCTGAAATACCAACATCTTCATCCACTAAGGGGGTTTTAAGCACTGCAATACGAATATTTTTTGTTAAATGCCCAAGAACAGCTGGACTGGCATTATCAAGTACCATACCAGAAACATGGAGCATTCTCCTTATTACATTAATTGCATGTTCAGGAGAGTCAAAATGTTCTTTAAGCTTTTCATTTCTTCCATCAGAATACTGCACTTCGATATCTTTCCATGAGTTAATGTCTATTTCTTCAATACCTTCTCCATATATATATTTTGTTAAAAAACCATACTCAGCCATTTCAGTATAAAGTGCATCTATTAACTCATTGCCACTCATACCTTTTACGGAGATTCTACTATCCTGAACGTATTTAGAGATATATCGTTTCATCTGCTCTTTAGAATCCTTCATAGTTCCATCAGTAATAAGAACAGAATAATTACTTGAAATATATTCTTGAACGTCCTTTAGAACAGTAGCAAAGTCCTTACCCTCTGTTTCAGGGGCAAAAAACAGGGAGTGAGTTCTATTTTCAGAACCTAACTCCCTTTGTGTTTCTTGAACTTCTTGTGATTCTTGTATCTCTTTTATTTTTCCCTCTACTCCTTGAGTTTCCAGCATTTCAATTGCCCTTTTGGAGGCCTTTGATATTGCCTTTTCATTTGTAGATGACACGTTTTGTTGCCCTTTTGTCTTTAGAAGCACAGAACTATTTCTTTTTTTGCCTAACACCCAAACACCTCCTTCGCTATCTTCTCAATCTCTTTACGAAATGCCTTGCTATCCTTCATGGATAATTCTTCGAATAGATTTCCAGCTAGATATTGTTCCTCAAGTTCCTGTGAATGTGGAAGCTTAAAGGCTACACTTCCAAGTGCTTGACTCATATGGTCTACCCCTTGCTGTGGTTTAATGTTAGAAGCTGTTTTATATTGCTTATCTGCATCCCATTTCCCATCACGAAGAAGAGGTAGTTGACTTGATAAATAACTGATGCTTTTTAAATCACAATTGGCAAGTCTTAATACGGAATCGGACTCCATTAGTGCAACAGCAGATAAAACATCATTTGCTATATAACTGCCACAATCTATAATAATAAATGGTGCTATTTCACGAAGGCTATCAATCAGCTCTCTTGCTTGCACTTCTGAATAGGGCGGATAGGTATATTCGTTTTCTCCCTTTAACATGCCAAGGATTGTAAGGTATGACAGCTTTTTATGGGTAATCATATTATGCTTTACCAGAGGCTCCGTTACATGGGTTGCTGCAAGGATACTTCCTAATGATTTTTCGCATTCAAGTTCTTGCGAAGGACAGATACAAGGGAGCATCGGTGCTGTCATATCACATAATACCAGTATTACATTCTTTTTCTTATCTGCTAGATATTTTGCAATCTTTGTAGCCACTGTTGTCTTTCCACTTCCGGGACTTCCCCAAACAGCTAAAACTCCACTATGAAAGATTTCTTCCAGAGCCTTTTCTTCCTTTAAATTGCGAGTAAAAATACTAGTCTTCTTAAAGTTTAACATCTTTACTCCACCTCACTTCCTGTTTCTTCTACTCCTTCTGAGAATGTGTTTGAGTTATCTATTGCCTCTTCTACTATGTCTTCTTCAGATACCTCTTCCGTATCTTCTTCTGGTTCTGGATAATAGAGAGCTTCTATAATTTCCTCTTGCATATCAATAAACTTCTTTGTATTCTCTGGACTTCCACGATATACAAGTGATAAGTGGGATTTGGAATCTGCCTCTAGTTCTGCCAGAATATTACCTTGCTCAGGGGTTACAAGGAGCGTTACTGTTGATGGAAGTTCTCTTTCATCTTCTGTTCCTTGTTCATTTGTATTAGCATCATATCCTGATGAGGCTGTTACAGAAATCACCTCTACATATTTAAGCTCTGCTGGGATAACTGTTGCACCTTGCTTTTTATAATCAGGTGCAATAATAGATACAATATCTCCACTTTGTAGCTTTCCTGAAAGACCATTTGCAAAGGTCTTAATGGTTATGGACATTGCTTGTTTGCTTCCATCTAGATTATATAAATAGGCATTTTCAGCTGCTGGTATCTCTGATAATTTTGTATTTAAAATATAATCTCCGATTCCTAAATCTGAAACTACAAACTTACCGATCGCTGTTTCTTTGGTACGAATTACATTTTCAGGCAGATTAAATCCACCTACTTCTACTACTTGGACCATATCCTTTGTGATTTCATCACCTGATTTTATCTCCTTTGTCACACGGACAATTTCTGTCTTTTGACTAATCCCTTTATTAAATAATGGTGTAATACCAAAACATATAAGAAGTGACAATACGATACAAATCACTCCAACTACTGTTCTATTCCTTAAAAAACTCATAGTATATTCCTCCTAATTTATAAAATATATGATTAAAAAACCTATCCCTAAAAAGGGAACAAGTGGCATAGATAGATTCTTTGACACTTGCTTTTTTATGATGATTGATGAAATTCTTAATGTGATATAAAATAATATCAATAAAGTAAGTCCTATTATTAACCCATAGATTCCTTTCCAAAATCCAAGGACAAACCCTACTGTGGCCGTTAGCTTAATATCTCCGCCTCCGATACTTTTTTCTTTAAACATTGCCGCTATAAGAAAAGGCAAAGCAATAAATATTCCTAATAGATTTGGATAAGTAAATTCTAGAAAACCTGTTAATACAAGGAGTACGCAGACCGTATCTGGAATTTCTCTTCTTTTAATATCTGTATAAGATGCTGCCAAAAGCAGAGAGAAAAACAGCACCCCTTGTAGGATGCTATTAGCTTGCATAGTTGAACATTTCTTTGATTCGCTCTTCTAATGTCGGCATAACCACTTCACCGAATAATGCATACAATCCAGCAAGTAGCAATGCTCCTAAAACTACAGCAATAAGGATTTTAACTGCTGTATCGATATATCCTTCTCCACGGTTATTGCTTGCTGCATTTTTTACAGCCACTGCTTGTCTTTCTAAAAAGCTCTTTGTTTTTATCATTATCTTATTCATAGTAATCCTCCATTTATTCAAAGTTGTAGTTAACGGAATAGGTGATATTTGATTTGTTATACATACAGTTATGGTTCGTATAGTAATAAAATTCTAGTTTAGAGTAAACGCCAGCACCAAGACTTCTACTGAATGTAATACCATTGCTTGTAGTTCCATAATCAAGCTGATCCCACTGCTTTGTTAACACATTATATCCTCGAACTCGGCCATGGTCACTTCCGCTATGTCCTGATACAGGTGGAACAGTAAAAGTATATTCTGTTATAGTTGCACCTTCTAATCCATTTTCTAAAATAACAGAATCTGGGCCTGTCAAAGTCATTCCTCCACCACCATTGGAATCAGCAACAAAGAACACAATTGCTGCCCAAGGAGATTCTGCACCTGTGGAATCCATAGCCTTAACTCGAACTACATTTTTCCCTAACGGATATACCTGTTGTTCTGCATTACGCCCTTCCCAAATATAAGTGATTGGATCGTTATCTACATCAGTACTACTAGCTATAATAGTCACCTTTGTTCCAGGGGCAACACTATTTCCATTTGGAGTTCTACTAATTACAGGAGCCGTTGGAGCTGAGTTTACAATTGTAAAGCTTTTTTCTACCCATAGTGAATATGTTCCAGCTATATCTTTTGCTCGAACTCGGATAGTATGTTTGCCCACTGCATAGTAGTTATCAGCAGTTGTTCCTTCATATTCCAAGGTTGTTGCATCTCCATCTGCATCATTAGCAGTTGCCTTAATGTCAACAAAGAACTTACCATTTTTAACAGTTCTTGTTGGTGTGGTAGTTATCGTCACTGTTGGTGCTGAGTTTATAACTGTAAAACTCTTTTCCATCCATGGTGAATATGCATCTGCTATATCTTTTGCTCGGACACGAATTGTGTGTGTACCTACTGAATAGTAGTTATCAGCTGTTGTTCCTTCATATTCCAAGGTTGTTGCATCTCCATCTGCATCATTAGCAGTTGCCTTGATATCAACAAAGAATTTACCATTTTTAACAGTTCTTGTTGGTGTGGCTGTTAGTGTTACTGTTGGTGCTGAATTTATAACTGTAAAGCTCTTTTCCATCCATGGTGAATAAGCACCAGCTATATCCCTTGCTCGTACTTTAATGGTGTGTGTACCTACTGCATAGTAGTTATCAGCAGTTGTTCCTTCATATTCCAAGGTTGTTGCATCTCCATCTACATCATTAGCAGCTGCCTTAATATCAACAAAGAACTTACCATTTTTAACAGTTCGGGTTGGTGTAGCTGTTAGTGTTACTGATGGTGCTGTATTAGTAATTGTAATAGTGTCATTGTAGGTGAATATTCTACCTTCACTATCTGTAATTGTAGCTATAAGAGTAAATATCCCTACATCTGATATTGAAATCTTACCTCCATCATTTGCAAGTTCTCCACTAAAAGGGGCTGGTTCACTTACTTTTTCTAATGTCCACTGAACCTCATTATTACCAAGATTTTCAGAAGTGGATTCTACTTCAAACTCTTTGCCATAATGAATTGATTCGGGCATTATAAAACTATACTCTACAACAGGCTTTATGGTTATGTTTTGTGAATGTGAGAAACTCCTTTTTAGAAAATCTGTCATTGTTGCAGTTAGAACATATTCCCCTTCTTCAAGAAAAGTGATTTTTCCACCATGTGCATTTAAACTGCCATCAAATGCTTTATTTTCTGAAATAGGTTTACCGTCTTTTGTAATATTCCACTCCACTGGCATTACGTTATTGTTGCCATGTGTTCTAAAATCAATTATGCTGTCGGTGTACGCAAGAACAGGCAGTTCAAATCCTATGCTTAACACAGGAAGTACTTCCGTTTTACCACCCACTTCAAAGAGAAACACTCTGCCTGTTTCATCAGTAATTCTAGCTACTAATTCATATATGCCAGCTCTTTTGAATCGAATATTTCCACCGTTATTATCTAACTTACCATCTACATAGGTTGACCAGTCCTGAAAACCAAAGGTATTATCAACAAGCCATTCAATCTTTAGTCCATCAAGTTCTGTACTATCTACATCTACACTAATATCACTATCAGTATGAACATATTTAGGGAGTGTATAGCTCACGGATGGCACAGGATAGACTTTGAGTGCTTGCTCATAGTTATAAGTTCTTCCTCCATCATCAGTGAACGATGCCTTTAGAGTGTATTCTCCCTTCTGATTAAATTGGATCATTCCACCATCATTTGAAAGTTTACCAATGATGAAGTTAGTAAGCTCAACCTCCTTACCATCTTTTACAAGGGACCAATCAGCAACATGATCTCCGATTTCTCCAAATGTAGCTTCAATTTTTATGGTATCGTCTGTATGAAATATTTCGGGAAGATAAAAACCGGCTGAGCCTACAGGATATACTGTAATAGCTACAGTTTCCTTGAATACTCTTCCGGTCTTATCACTCAATGAAATACTTAGGTTGTATACTCCTTTTTCTTTAAAACGTATATTGCTTTCTCCTATTGAGATGTTGCCCTCAATGAAATCCTCAATGAAATCTTCAATAATAACTTCTTTGCCATTTTGAGTAAGTGACCATTGAATCTCCATTTCTTCTGCATTCTTTGTTTCTGTATTTAATGTGATAGTCTTGTCTGTATGGGTAATATTTGCAAGTTCCATTTTTATTTCTGCTAATGGATATACTGTAATAATATCTGATACTGTAACTTCTTTTCCTAACTCATCAGTAATTGTGGCACTTAGTTCATATACTCCATTAGTTTTAAATAATATTAAGCCGCCACTACTTGTAAGTTCCCCTGTAATTACAGTTTCAAGGTCTGTTTCTTTGCCATCTTTTTTAATCGTCCATATCAAGGAATTATCTCCTAGATTCTCAGTGACAAGATCCACAGCTACTGTAGTATCAGTATGTGCTGATTCAGGCAAATTAAATTTTGCTGATACAACTGGATAGATACTGACAGTCTGTTCACAGACAATCGTTCTACCTCTACCGTTTAATGCCGTAGCCGAAAATGTATAACTACCTATAGACTTAATTTTAATTACCCCACCCTCTGCTTTCAATTCTCCATCTAACACAGAGGAAAGTTCAGTAGGAATACCATCTTTAGTAACTGTCCACGCTACAGATTTTACATTACTGCTTGTTGGAATAATTTTTATTTCTTCTCCTACATAAGCAGTGTTTGGAAGTGTATAATCATATTTCGGTGCTGGCACATAAGATGAACCTCCATTTGATGATGAACCATTATCTGAAGGCTTATCTTCTCGATCCACATCAGGAGAATCTACAACATCTTCATCTATTTTATCAGTGGCTTCTTCATGCTCAATTACCTCTTTAATTTCATCATGCTTATCAAGGATTTCAAAGGCTTCACCTCGTGTTGCCTCTCCATCAGGACGTATTGTTCCGTCTGGATAACCAGAGATTATATTATAATGTTTGCCAGCACAGATATACTCACGATCTTCTTCTGTCAAATCATCTTCATCAGTAAACCCTGTATTACAGGCACAATCCATATTATGTTCTTCCTTGCCTATAGCTCTAACTAGCATTTTGATCATTTCCAATCGAGTGATAGGCTCATCTGGAAAATATTTAGCACCATATTCTTCTTTGATGATAATACCTTCATCAATAAGTGCCTCAATTTCTTTTTGAGCAAAATATCCTACAACATCTTCAAATACTATGTTAACCGTATTTGCTTCCTTTGGCTCAAGTTCCATGATTCTTGCTAAAAGAGCGGAAAATTCTCCTCTTGTAATTATTTCATCTGGATGAGAAAGTCCATCTGGATATCCATGAATTACACCCTTTCTTGCAAGATTATTAATTGCATCTTCAGCCCAATGACCTACACTATCAGAAAATACAAACCTTGTTGCATAGGCAGAGCCTACAAAACTGGTAATTAAAATACAAATTACCAAAAGAATATTTATTATTCTCTTTGATTTATGATTCATTTTAAACTTTCCCCCTTTTAGCCTGCATAGTTAAACATTTCATTGATTCGCTCTTCTAATGTTGGCATTACTACTTCACCAAATAATGCATAAAGTCCAGCAAGGAGCAATGCTCCCAAAACTACGGCAATTAAAATCTTAACAGCTGTATCAATATATCCTTCTCCACGGTTATTACTAACTGCTACCTTTGCTGCAACAGCCTTTCTTGTTATAAATTCATTTGCTTTTCTTAAGATATTTTTCATCCTGTTTCCTCCATTATTTTTATTTAACTTTCTTTAAATACTCATATTAATATCTTGTATCTGACTCTTTCCTTCAAAATCAATTTCTTTAAATCCAAAACGATCTACATAATAAAACTCACTGCCATTGTCATCATATAGCTCAACTACATCAGACATTGACAGTGAGTGACCAGTAAACCCATGAGGATGATTTAGATTAAACTTTGAATAGATAGATTCTAAATCATTTGTTTCTATTTCTCCTTCATATACAAGCTCATAGTTATTTTTATCTGGCTCTCCAAAGTTTTCTTTAAGTTCCTCATATCCTATAAACTTACATTCAGGACTTATATCAGCTCTTAGCTGCCAGATACGACAGTCTTTAAGAGGTACTGGTCTTTCATTATTAATAAGGAGTACACCTTCTTTTGAAAGTCTTTCAAATACACCCTCTGTCCATTTTGGTTTAAGTTTACGGTTACTAAGCCACTGACTGAATTCTTCATTTTGAAATATAGGATCTACTATTGCAGTATCATCTTCCACATATCCTGACGGATTTCCATAATAAAATATACATCCATTTTTTAGTTCAATTCCTGTCATGATTTACCTCCCATCATTTAATCTCCATAGACAATATCCTCCATCATAATCCTTTCTTCTAATTCTCTGATGCAGATACCTGACATCTCAAAGATATCAATAACAAACTTTGGTACATCGGCTATATCATAGTCATAATCTGCCTTCATCACTATAATTTCACCACTGTCTTCCTCAGTACAAGCACAAAGTTTTGCATCCTTTGGAATACCAGCTTCTTCAAGAAGATAATCTGGGACAATAATCTCATCAAATTCTTCAAATCTCTCACAGTAGGAGCAATCATGACATCTCCCACAAATCCCTGCTAGATGAACGATTAATTCTTCCGAGAGATTTTTAAGCCCTTCTGCCACCTTTATAAGCTCCATTGCATTCATCGTTGTTTTCATAGCTACAACAGCATTCTCTAAGGTGTTAAATTCAATTTCTTCACACCCTGTAAGGTCTGCTGCATTAAGTATTTCATTTGGTAAACTAATGTTGTTGTCTAAAGATTCTTTAATCATTTTCATTATAAAATTCCTCCTTGTTTTCCTATTCCATTTTTCATTTCAAATAAATTAATTTGTGATGGAGAATTTATCTCCCTTTCGTGCATATCATAATTTGCCACCAGTATTTCAGGGAACTGGGCACCATTATCGTAGCGTTGTTTGATATTATTGATACGAGTATAGCTTTCAATCTGAATGTTAGGTGCATCATATAGCTCTCTGATAAAAGAACAATCATTGTAGGAAAGTAAGAACTTTCCCTCAATGCCCATTAAGGTATCTCGGAGTCTTATATGATCTTCTTTCTTAAATCCATCTTCACCAACATTTTTATAATACTTTTCTGTTTCAAAATACGGTGGATCTGCATAGAAAAAGCTGACAGGGCGGTCATATTGCCTTATCAGCTTTTCAAAATCTTTATTTTCAATCACTACTTTGCTAAGTCTTCTATGTGCCTGTTCAATTAAAGGAAAGTTGCCCCACATATCATGGGGTTGACTCCCATAGCTAGTAAGGCCTGATGCATAACTATAGCGAATCAATTGATAAAAATATGAGGCTCTTATTACATCACTTGTAGGACTGTCTCTTGCAACTGACTCCTTTACTATGTTAAAATCCTCTCGGGAATTTAACACAAAATATAGTGCATCTATTAATTCGTTTGGTTTCTCCCTTACACAGCGATAGAGGTTCGTTAAAAGACCATTAAAATCGTTATATACTTCAAAATCATTGCCTGGTGGCTTATGAAATAGTACCCATCCACCTCCTCCAAACACTTCTATATATCGTTCATAATATAAAGGAAAGAGAGATACAATTAATTCTCTTAAAGATTTCTTACCACCTATCCAGCTCATAAAACTATTAATACTTCATCACCTCTCTCTTACCTCTTTATCAAGGTCTAATCTCATTTGTCCGTTTGCATCTGGAAAATGCTCCAAAGCTTTGACTAGCCCTCTCTTTGCTTTTGCAATTTCTCTAATTCGACTTGTCATCTGACCTATACTTGCAAGCAGTTCCTTTCTATCAGCAGCATAATAATATCCATTGTCACCACTGCATATGGGATTGCCATCATTTCTTAACTGATTGACAACTTTCCTAACAGTTCTTGAACTGATGCAAAATCTACTTTGCAGATATGCACTGGGGACTGCCTTAGAGGTCCCTGTATGATACTCTTTAATATAAAATAAAAAATCATGTTCCACCTCCTCGCCTCCTTTCTCATGCCATGTTTCATAACACTGTGGATATGATTGTTTTTTGGCAACAAAAAAAGGCCGACTGCTATGCTGTAAATTACAGCAAACAATCGGCCTTATCTGTTTTTAGGTATTAAAAAAACACGGACATATTCCGTGCTACCTTAGTACACCAAGTTCTCTTAATAGCTTGATGCTATCTCTTATTCCTTCCATATAAATAAATTTTTGCATCTCCCTTTCTATAAATTGGGATATATCTTTATAGTCTTCAATCTGCCTCCTTACTTCTTTTGGGATATTAGTATTTTCATATAGCTTAATACTTAATTCCTTTACTGCTTCAACACCTTGTTTTACTTCCTCATTTTCCTTAATCAATAGAAAGTATGCTACTTCTAATCTCTCATTTACTGCATTGTTAAGTATCTCAGTGATATCTTCCATGATGCCACCCCCTTCAAGCACCACAATATATCACAAGTTGTTGAACATATCTATTAGAATATTTACTATTCCATTGATATTTTCATACTATCTGGCTCTTTACTAAATTCATAGCGAAACTCTTCCCCATTTGACTTTATAAATCCATTCTTACATGGCTCTAACCCTCTCTTTTCAATCTCTGTTTTTGCATATAGAGTATAATCAAAGTTGTCTCCAAGTATGGTATCAGGTTCTACAATGCCATTCTTACTTGCAAGGATCTTTCCATACCTTTCAAGATTATCTTCCTTAGGAGCAAAATCATAGCAGTTTAGATTCTGCGAAATATCAAGGGCAAGGTCAAGTCTTGTGCAGCCTTCAAGCTCCATTGCTGACTCTAAATGCTCTGTAAAGAAAGCTCTCCCTTGTCCTTGCTCATCGCAAACATATCCAAAGTTATTACCATCAGAGATTAATTCTTCTATGGAGTCATATTGTTCTGCCAGTTCTCTAATATTAGGGAATACACACTTTGCATCTAATAAAGCACATCTACTCCACTTATTTGTACCAAGTGCATCTAAGGCTATTGCCATTTCATCAGGTTCTAAACTAGAAAATTCATAGTCAGGCAAGTTTATCCATACACCTTCAGGATAATCTTTACTTCCCACTTTAATTTTTACAGTCCAATCATCCCCTGTCATCTCATCTAAATTTGTGCCATCATAGATTTGTTTGAGACTATTTCTTTGATATACATAGCCTTTATCCATAAATACCCCATTGAAATCTTCATGGTATTCACTACCAAGCTGCTTGATTTTAATAAAGGGAAGTATATCATCAGATGCACATTCCTTATGTCTTGCCACATATTCACCAAGAGATTTGTTGTCGATGGCTTTATAATGAAAATCAAATTTGCTCAACTGCTCTGTCAGATTAATTAAATCTGGTGCAGTTTTTACAGTTATAATCTTAATAGCACCTTCTAAAATATATTGTTCTTTGACTGACATTTCAGTAAATAGCTTATCAAGATATGCCTTTTCCTTTTCTGTGCCTTCAAGGTCTTTACATAGATAATTTAAGTTTTTCAATAAAACACGTCCTTTCTTTTTCATTTCATAAATGATAGTGGAATTAATTGATTTAGCATGGTAAAATGTATGTAATAAAATTTACCAATAAAATATTAGTGTATCAAAGTTCAGTAGTTTCTTGTGGTAACTGTTTTACTTAATAACATCTAAATTGAAAGGAAAATAATTTATGAAGAATGTGAAGATAATATCTTTAATTTTATTAGCAGTTTGCGTTATGATTACTGCCGATTTAGGCTATAATTTTCTCTCTAGTTTAATTCCAGAGTTGAATGATGGAATTGCTATAAGAGGTATATTAGCTCCTTTAATATTTGGCGATAGAAATTGGTCAACAGCAAACTTTTTTAATGTATTTTCTATCTCCCTTTGGATTACATTAGGGATTTTTATAGAAAATATACTTTTATCAATTTTTACTATTAAAAGGCAACACATAATAAAATGAATACTTTGCCTTATGCAATAAAACTAACTATGCCAATTTATTCTACTATTTAGAGTGGTTTGGCATCTTATTTTTTAGTTCGTTCTCATCTCCGTTCATTTTTACTAATCAATTAATTTGTTTCTGAAATAATTCTCATAAACTCATTCCTCCCATACCTTGTGATTGCTCTTTTGAAGGCTCATCTGACTCTTTCATCTCTTCTTCCTGCGGACGAGATAACACTTTGAAATTATCTTCTCCAGGAATAAGACCAAGACCTCTACCATTATCCCATTTCATGTGTATGGTTCCAATGTCATCTACCCCTATTACTGTTCCCTTTGTACCTTTTTCAACACCTTGCACATCATCCATTGTTGAAATTAATTCAATTCGTGTGCCTACAGGATAGCCGTTCTTAATTCTTTCTACCTGATTCCTATTATTCAAATTTCATGCCTCCCATTTTTTGATTTTCTTCTATACCCATTTCTTCAGCTGTTTTAATAAACCAGTTATCGCTGTTCCAAAAGCTAACATATATATCTCCCATTTCAGTACTAATTTCTCTCTGCTCAAAACACTCTGACCAGCCATCAGATGCCTGACCAGTTATATTATCTTTAATCTTTTCAAGCTCCTTTGGAGTCAATTCGTCATTTAAAGTAAGAACAGCTACCCCCATTAGTTCTCCTTCTACGAGTTCAACAGAAAACACATACTTTGATACTTTTGCATTCACACTGTCATGGTCATCATAATATCTCATCAGACCTCTTTGATCTTCTTCTGGAAGATTGTTTTCTTCTATTTCCTTTAGGATTACATCTAGATATTCAACTACTTCAGCATTTGAAATTTCCTGTGGTTCATTTGCATATTCTTTATAACCATATTCATTTTCTATATCATAGGTAGTTATTCTAAGAGGCATATACAGTTTTAAGGTTTTCAATTCTTCTTGTTCAGGAAATACCATTCCTAGACTTTCAAACAATAAATTGGCAAGTTTTTGATTATATCCATGGTAAGTGATATATCCTTTCTCTGAAAACGCTCCAAATTCATGTGCCATTTTCTCCTGTCCATATCTTTTAAAATCAATGTATTCTTCAAGATTTGAATCATATTCAAAATGACCTGAGTCACAAATCATATATCTGCCATAGCTTTCTACGCTATGGATACCATCAAATAGTTCAAATTCATACATAGAGTCTGCTAGTGCAAAGATTTCATCAACAGTTCGAGGTTTAACATAGTCCATAAGTTTTTCAAAATATTCTATATCTCGGTTACCCATTTCCTTATAGTACTTTGCTAAATTATTTAAATTGTCTATCTTAACTAATGGTGTTTTATCATCAGAAACAATTTCCAATATTTTTTCAGAGAAGTTATGGCTATCAATTGTAACTTCACAATCATGTAAGTAAGGTGTTTCCAATCTCATCAGTGCCTTTTCAATTTCAACATCAGAACAAGGAAGATAGATAAATTCATTCGCACCTTTTGAGGTAAGCTGTATTGTTGCCACAGTTTCTTTCCAATGATATGGTGGAAGCTGCTTGCCATTATATATTTGCTCTGGTACATTTGAATTTTTATATAAGACTCCATAAGGAGTAATTCTAGAATTAGGATTGTTTTTTATTACCTCCATTGCAAAGGCTCCACCATCAAGTTCTTCTAATTCTCTAGTAGCTACTGCTTGCTTTTCTGATAGATATAAATCCTTTCCTACAGTTTCCAGATTATTAAAGTCACTTACAAGGCTATAGCAATGAGTATTAAAGCTCAGATTGATTAACTCTGCTATTGTTTTGGAATTTTCTGCAAAGGCTGAAGCAAAAAACACTTTTCTTTCCTTTGTATCGAAACTATCCATCCTCTTAAATAAGAAATTTAATTCATCGATATTGCACTCTTTACCTTTTAGAACTTCATTGATATCTGGATCATAAACTACTTCTTCAATATAGCAGTTGGGAACAGTTGAATTTTCAAGCTCCAGCTGATTATATACCTTTGATATTTCATTTTCCTCATAAGGGAAATTAAACATAAATGACTCATCTTCTTTTCTGTCGATTCTTTTTAATCTAATTAGCATATCTCTCCTCCATCCTATCTTTTAATTGAAAACACATCTGCACCATACTTTGCAATTAATGATGCGTTGATTATTATCTTAAATCCAGTATCATCAATGAGTTCTCTATCTGCTATCTCGCTGATCTTTATATATTCTTTTCCTATCGATATAGTTTTTGCTGTTTGGTATAGGGCATAGCCTTCTGTACTGATTTGTCTAAGATGTATCTGTGAAAAATCAAATCCATTTAAGCAGACTGCATTCTCCGAGATATTCCACAGTACCTCATCAGCAGTAAGAAGAAATATTACTGCAAGGTAGCTTGGTGACCTTTCCCATATTTCAATATCTTGCATACAATGTAGTTGATAAAATCTTTCCTTGTGGTTATGATTTAAAAATAGTTCACCAGTAAATCTATTGCTAAGTAATTTTAATCTTTCTTTTAGAGAATAATTTTTTATTCTTCCAAAGCAATCTGTTATCAGATCTATATATTCAACTTCATCTGCCTCTAGTTTTTCTTTGAAACAAAAGCAGTCATTAGGTTTACCTCTGCTTTTAACATTTTTTACACAACCATTACAAATCTTAATACCTCCTTCACAATTAAAATGATTATTAATGACTATTCCACTTCTTCTTTGAGGGAAATTAGGTGCCAGCATCATCAGCTGCTCTACCCCTCCTAGTGATGTACCATACATGAAATATCTTGACATTGTTCTCAGTCCTTTCTTCTTACTTTTGAAATAAAAAAAGGCGAAGACTATCGATCATAAGTTGACCGAAGACTTCGCCTCTTTGGGTTTCTTTATTTAGTTTTAGTTTTAGATTTATATAAAACAAAAACACCAAGATTTTTATATCTCAGTGCTGTTGAAGTTTTTGCATGTTATTGTTAGTATAAAAGATATGACATTTTCTACTAATGGAATATAACCTAATACTTTGGTTAGAAATCAACTATTCTTTTCTGACAATCAAATAATTTGTGTTTTCACAATATTATATTAACATCAGGTAGACCTTTATTTTGATTTCGAATCTGTAAGACTTCAATCTAATCGCATTTGTTAAACCCCATAAATCAAGAGTAGCTACGTTTTTTTCAATTTTAGCCATTTGCACAATAATCATTTTATAGTTAAGCCTTTATCGATAGCTTCCTGAATAATCTTATGACAACAAACTCCCAAGGGATTGTATTCTTTACAATTAGGTTTTTTCATAGCTCCAGTTATCGAATTCACTTCTTTAACTGTCTTCACACCATGCTTAACCACAGCTTCTATTACTTGTTCTTCAGTGACTTTACTGCAATAACAAGAATACTTTGGATTTGCATCTTTCTTAAACCAAATAGGAACACTAACTTGGACTTTTAAGAATTTTATTCCATTATCAACGTTGTAGTAGGCAACATCACAGTCTTCATTCATACAAATCCTATAATTATCTCCCCAGACTGCCTTGCGGTTATCATCTGTCACCAAGTGTTCAACGGTTATCCTACTAACTGTTACTCCTTCATTATTACAGACAGGGCAACTCTCCTTTGTTTTATTTAAATTTTGTGTGGTGCATTCACAGCAACATTCATCAATAACTTTCAATTACATAACCTCCATATCTTTTAAACCATCTAATTCAAGGTCATATACCAACCAATTTTCATTTATAGTTTTAAATTTCTGCCCTTGTGCAGGCTTCCATTGTCTTAGGCCTTAATTTTCATTTGCCTTTAAAAAGTTTCATTTTGTAATTTATACCCCTTGATTGTCTCATCAATTATCGGTATCAAACAAGGGGGGTGAATAGGAAAAATAGTTTATAGATTCTTTACATTCAAAGCTCTAAAAGCATTTAATACTGCGATGATAGTTACACCTACATCTGCAAATATAGCTGCCCACATAGTAGTTATTCCAAAAGCACTCAAAATAAGAACAATTATTTTTATTCCAATTGCAAATACTATGTTTTGATGTGCAATTTTTAGTGTCTTTTTAGAAATCTTCATTGCAGTAGCAATTTTCGATGGCTCATCAGTCATAATTACAATATCAGCAGCTTCAATGGCCGCATCAGAACCTAAACCACCCATTGCTATTCCAATGTCTGCACGAGCTAATACAGGCGCATCATTGATTCCGTCACCAACAAAAGCAAGTTTACCTTTTGTAGATTTTTGCGAAAATAATTCTTCTAGTTTTTCAACTTTGTCTGCTGGCAACAGTTCTGCATAAACCTTATCAACACCAAGCTCTTTAGCAACCTTTGAACCAACACTTTTATTATCACCTGTCAACATAACTATTTGTTTAATATTAGCTGCCTTAAGTTCCTTGATTGCTTGTGCTGAATCTGGCTTTACCTCATCGGCAATTACAATGTAACCTATATATTTGTTATTAACAGCAACATGTACAGCAGTACCGATCAGCTCTCCCTTGAAATAAGGGATATCCATCATTTTCATAAGTTTGATATTTCCTGCCATAACCTTTTTGCCATCTACTGTTGCAATAACACCATGACCTGATATCTCTTCTACATCTGAAATACGTCCATTGTCTATTTCTTTGCCATATGCACGTTTCAGTGAAAGTGAAATCGGATGATTGGAATAGCTTTCCACATATGCAGTTAATTCTAGTAGCTCTTCTTTGGAAACTCCTTCTGGATGAATTTCCTGTACATTAAATACACCTTTCGTTAGTGTTCCAGTTTTATCAAAAACAACAATTTCAGTTTCTGCTAATGCCTCTAAATAGTTACTACCCTTGACTAAAATACCTTTTTTTGAGGCTCCACCTATTCCACCGAAGAAACTCAAAGGAATTGAAATAACTAAAGCACACGGACAGGATACCACAAGGAATGCTAGTGCTCTATATATCCAATCACTAAAAGTCGCCCCGTCTATAACAAGAGGCGGTATAATAGCTAGAAAAACTGCGATTATAACCACAACCGGTGTATAATATCTCGCAAACTTCGTAATAAATTGTTCTGAATTGGATTTTTTACTACTTGCATTTTCAACTAAATCAAGAATTTTACTTACAGTAGATTCTCCAAATTCCTTGGTAACCTCTGCTGTAATAACTCCATTAATGTTGATGCACCCACTTAGGATATCACTTCCAACTTCTACTTCACGAGGAATAGATTCGCCTGTTAGTGCCGATGTATCAATCATTGAACTTCCCTCAATTACCTTGCCATCAAGAGGAATTTTTTCTCCTGCTTTAATTACAATAATATCTCCAATTTGTACTTCATCTGGGTCAACTTTGACAAGTTCATCGCCTTTTTTAACATTTGCATAATCTGGTCGAATATCCATAAGGCTTGCAATTGACTTTCTCGACTTGCCAACTGCATAGCTTTGAAACAGTTCTCCAACTTGATAAAACAGCATAACTGCAACACCTTCAGGATACTCACCAATAAAAAATGCACCAATTGTTGCAATACTCATTAAAAAGTTTTCATCGAAAACTTGACCTTTAAAAATATTTTTTACAGCTCTTTTTACAACATCTCCACCTACAATAATGTAACTTATTATAAAGAGAGCAATCTGTAACCATTCATTATTAAAATTAATAATTGCTGCTGCAACTAACACGGCTGCACCAATTATTATTCGCCACAATCGTTTCTTCATTTTTGCATACCCCCTTATACCCTTTTCATAATAGTATCAGGTTCAATTTTTTTAACTATTTTTTCAGCCTCTGCTATTATTGTAGGCATTTTTTCATCCTCACCATCAATAACAAGTTTTGTGGTCATAAAGTTAACAGTAGCTTCTTTCACTCCATCAAGCTCATTAATAGCCTTTTCCATTTTTGCCGCGCAATTTGCACAATCTAAACCTTCAAGTATAAATTTCTTTTTCATTATTAAATCCTCCTAAATATTATTTGTAATTTTATTTTGAATACTACAAGTCTTTTTCAAATTTTCTTGAAGCATTGCTCATTTGATATGAAGACTTAAATATCTGCCCAAATATCTTCAAAAAATATTCTATTCTACCGCATTACTACTTCTCGTTGATATGAATTAGACCTTGGTCAAATATTTCTCTTACATGATCATCAACTAATGAATAATATACTACTTTGCCTTCTTTTCTGTTTTTCACTAAATTAGCTTGTTTTAAGACTCTCAGCTGATGGGAAATTGCTGATTGTGTCATGTTAAGTAATACAGCGATATCACAAACACACATTTCAGCTTCATGTAAAGCCCATAGTATCCTGATTCGTGTTGAATCTCCAAATACTTTAAATAATTCTGCTAGATCGTAAAGGCTTTCTTCTTGAGGCATTTTATCTCTAACTTGATTTACAATATCCTCATGAATTACATTGCAGTCACATCTTTCAATTAAATTAAATTTTTCAGTCATATTATCACCTCTTTTTTAAACATTTCGTATGAATACTTGAACAAGCATTCATACGTTGTGTATTTATTATATTATTATTTTTCTCATATGTCAATAGTTATATGAGCATTTATTCAAGTGTTTTTTAATAACTGAATTGAAACATCTAAAAACACCTGCTTACGATAATAGTACTATAAAAGGGTGCTTTCAATACAAACGTTTTTTGAAAAATAATTATTGTAGGTTCTAAAATAGTTTGAAATAAAATTTCAAAAAGAATAAAAAACTATAGTGGCAGCTGTTTCAAAACAACTACCACTACATTAGATTAGATTATATAAAATTCTTATCAACCCTGAGGATTATTTCTCCCTCTTTCTGAGCCATCAATTTTTCCACCTTTAGGGTGTCACAACTCAATTTACCCTATGTCATCTATAAATCACCCTAAAAATAGGGGTCAAAAAACGGTGTTTTTAGTCTCGTTTTTTGCTCCAAAATCACCCTCAAACCACTATATGTTGTGGTCAACTTCTACTTTTTGCCTTCTGAACCACAATACGTCATCAGAATTATACTCTCAACGTGGGTTGTCCTCTTGATAGGTACACTTTTTATTCCCAGTCTTTTTCTTCATTTTACTTGGTGGTTTATGCCCATCTATTTTTGTATTTAATCCTGTTTTAAAGATAAAAGTTAGCATATAAGGATCAGGGATTCCATCTTCATTATGTCCTCCTATCACTACCTCTTCGACTACAGTCTTAAACACATCTCCATCAAATTCTGTTAATGGCTCTTTGTTTTTAAATATTTTCTTAAAGTCTGAAAGCCTTTCTTTTATCGCCTTTTCTTCACCTTGGACTGTATCCAATTCTATTCGTTCTGTTTTTAATTCCTTTAAGGTTTTGATTAACTGTCCGTATTTTTCTTCATAAGTTATTTTATCAATCTTATCTTCTAAATGCAAATCTATTAACTTACTTATTTTTATCTCAGTACTGTTAATTTCAGCGTTCAGCTTATTGATACGCTTTTTATTATCCTTTGATTGTAATCCTTCTTCCACATTGTTTAGAAATTCCTCTACCACAGTTTTATTATCCGTACAGAGAATATTGAAAGCCTTAACAAATGCATTCTCAATAATGGTTTCTTCTACTGCTTTACATTCAGGACAGTTCTTCTTGCCTTTGCGAATTGCTGTAACACAGGACCACACATCTTTCTGATTATCACTCCCACTGTGCCACCTTCTCCTTGTGATATTTCCACCACAGTATCCACACTTCAACAAACTGCTAAAGGTATATTTCAGACTGTATTTATTCTGCCTACCTTGATTAAAATTCTTACTTCTTTTGCTTAATATTTCTTGTGCCTTATCAAATTGTTCTCTTGAAATAATTGGTTCATGATGATTCTCTATATAATACTTTTTGGATTCACCAAAATTATCAAGCCTTCGTTTACTAATTGGATCTACGGTAAAGCTTTTTCCCATTAAGATATCACCTTTATATTTTTCGTTTTTAACAATTCCTCGAACAGAAGTATCCACCCACTCTGTATTGCCTTTCTTAGTTACTGCTCCCATAGCAGTAAGTTCCTGTGCTATAACAAAACAACCAACACCCTCTGTATAGCGATCAAATATGTATCTAACAGTTTTTGATTCTTCCTCATTAATGGAAATACTTTTTGATTCCTTATCGTAATCATAGCCTAAACAACCTTGATATCCTACTAGTTCCCCACGTTCCATTTTCATTTCAAGACCCTTTTTGGTATTAGCAGAAAGGGATTCACTTTCCTGCTGTGCAAGGGAACTTAAGATTGTAAGTAGCACTTCTCCATTCATGGTTAAGGTATTGATATTCTCTTTTTCAAAAACAATTGCCACATTCTCATCTTTTAACAGCCTCACATATTTTAAAGTATCCATTGTATTTCTTGCAAACCTTGAAATACTCTTTGTAATAATAATGTCAATTAATCCTTTGCTAGCGTCTGAAATCATCCTTTGAAATTCATCACGATTATCAGATTGAGTTCCTGAAATTCCTGAATCAGCGTAAATATCTACGAATTCCCATTCTTTATTCTGCTTGATAAGGTTTTTATAATGTATCACTTGGGATTTATAGCTGTTCATCTGCTCATCTGAATCAGTACTTACTCTGCAGTAAGCAGCTACACGCATTTTATTAATTAATTTACCTGTTGTTCGATTAATTTTTTCTTTCTGTGCTTCAATAATATGTACTTTACTCATTCTCTCACCAACCTTTCTTTGTACTTTAATCTAACATCACAAGGATTATAGATAGAAGATTTTTCATAGTCAAGCTAATTATCTGACAACTGCTAATAAAGATTGAAACCTATGCTTACCCTATAAAATCATAAGGTAGCACGGATTCTATAGGTTTATTTTATATCATATTTTCTTTTCAAACTTTGTTTGATGCTAGCATGTTCTTTATCTGTGATTAAATCCTTTTTACGTAAGTGATTTAACATTCCTAATTGTGCTGCATATTTTTCTATATTATTTTTTAAAAACTTATAACCATAGGGAGTAAATAAAATTTTAGCAACTGTTTCGATATCACCTTCTCCATGTTTATCTTTTATAATTCTTTTAAATATGTTCCAGAGTTGTCTTAAATTTTCTTTCATTAAATTCCTCCGCTTCTATTTACTGTTGTTTTTTTAAGTATCTAATACAATATCCTTGACCACCTATAGATGTCAGCTATAAATGCCTGTTTTATCGGTTTTTCTATCAGTTCCGACCACCTTGTCCGACACAAACCTCGAAATTCGACCACCTATAGGCAGTTGAAAAACCCACGGCACTGCCGGGGGATGTAGCTGGAAGGTGGAATCTTTTGACCACCTTCCTTTATCCTGCACTAAAATCGATTGGGGGTTTCACTTTTATTTCGGATATTTTATACCTTTGGAGCCAATGCTTAAAATCACAAAGCTCTATTTTTAGGTGTTTTTATAATATCGCCACATTCGCCCCACAAATCATTTTATTGCTCATTAGGTGTTACTCTCCCACTCTTGACTTTACAATTGCACACGAGGGGACACAGAGGCTAATGTCTGCTAGGAAATTATGTTTATTCAATTGTGATTAGCATTTCAGGGTCTAAAGGGTCAACAGGGTCATCGTTTTGAGGACTTAGGGGGTACTCATTTTATCGACCCTATCGTCCCTATTTTTGAAAATTTCAATCAGCCTTTTACCATTGCTCTTACGGATAACAACAGAAATACAGCGTTCTTCAAATTCTAAAGTATTTTGTAATATTCTTTTGGTAAGGGTCTTTGAAGAAATTTTATCGTCCCTGTTTTTAGATAATTCCTCTGCAAGTTCTGTTGGAGTAGATTTATGATATTCTTTATCTTTCATAAAATCAGAAAGAAGAATAACAATATCATCTGCTAGTAAATCATGATTTTCAAAACTATCAGATATTACTTGCCAGATATTATCTTCACCACGTTTTAACTTAATCTCACGATAATCAATATCTCTACCAACACAAGATAGAGTAGCAACTCCACTACCTCTGGTTTCTTCTACTAAGATAAAACTACTGTCCACTGCACCTTGAATTCCTGTAGTGCCTGATATTCGGTTGAATGGATCTTTGTCATATTCTTTTCTCAGATGATGAATCAGTAGAATATCTATCCCATATTTATCTGCTAATTTTTTTAATATGGTTAAGTCGCTATAGTCATTAGCATAATTGTTATCCTTGCTTGTATTTCGTATCATCTGAAGGGTATCGATAATAATTAGAACTGTACCTGGATGCTCTGCTATAAAGGTTACAATTCTTTCTTCTAGCTCACCACCAAGCATAGCATTCTCAGTGCAAAAGTTTACTGTGTCCGTTGCTTCATCTGTAATATCAAATAGTCTGTTTTGTATTCTTATTTGACTATCTTCAAAGCAGAGATATAAAGTGTCTCCCTTCTTTACTTTGTTGCTCCAGACATCTTCTCCTTTTGCTACAGCAACAGATAACCATAGGGCAAGCCATGACTTTCCTACCTTTGGTGAGCCTGCAAGAATATGAAGTCCTTCTGATAGTAGATTTTCAATGATAAAGTTAATGGGTTTCAGTGGTATGGTCATTAATGTTTCACCGTCAATGGTGTTAAATCTTTTTGTCATTTTAAATTCACCTCCTTACTTGTTTCCACATTTAAAGGGTGTTTTTGAAGTCTTGATAATAAATTTTTTTAACACAAAATTATCCCTTCAATGTGTAGGCAACGAAAACGTGTTTTTTAGAACTATTTCTTGAAAATATTTTAAAATATAAAAATACCCCTCAATGTGTAGGCATCGGGAAGGGGATTTTGACAACCATTTTTGAAAAATAATTAAAATATTTTATTTTGGGAATATATTGCAGCTATAAAAGGACAAAAAAACAACCTTGATTCAATTACTATCAAGGTTACTTTACAGAAGAACTTCACTCATTTTTACAGCGAAGTTTATTTGAACTCTTCGGAATTAACGAATAGTTGAACTAGTAAGTAATAGTTACCAGTTCAATTTTATAATATCTATCTCATACATATATCCTATTTTATTAAAATAAAGAGATATTCATGAGCTAAAAGCAAAAAATTTTTCTCAACACTTAATTTAGACCATTTATTTGTTGACTTGCAATTAAACTGCTCCTTTAATATTATTTCCTTAATCTCAAATCCTGATTTCAAAAATATTTCCATTGTTCTAAATCCTAGCGGTATTACTTTGCCGTTCTTCCTCATATCTCCGATTAAAAAAGTACAGTACTTTCCCTTTTTTAAAACTCTTTTACATTCTTCTGCAACATCTATCATAGATTCCAAGAACTTATCTACTGACAACAACGATATATCATTTTCCTGATGCTCACTATATTTTATTACATCTGCATATGGTGGATGCATACAAACCAGATCTATACTTTCATTAGGTATAAAGTCTAGTTTTCTTGCATCTCCTTGTTTAAAATAAACACGTCCACCTTTTTCAAATGAAAACTGACATTTCTTTCTACAACGCTCTAATGCCTCTGCATTAACATCAATACCTATGCAATCTCTACCTAAAAGTTTCGCCTCAACCATAGTTGTTCCACCACCAACAAATTGATCAATAACTAAATCTCCAGGATTTGAATATCTTAAAATAATGTTTCTTGGTACATAAGGTGACCAGTTTCCTCTATAATTCCCATCATGTGTAGCCCAATTCCCACGTTCAGGAAATTTCCACACTGAACTCGTTTCTATTTTAAATTCTAAAGGTTCCCAAATATTCCCATTATTCATTCGCAATCTCCAACATCCAATTAATCCAACCAGTTATTGTCGATGCACGCCTTTTATATGTTTCTTCGCTTTCAACTCTATATAACTGGCACTGTTTCATTATATCAACAATCCTTTGCTTGTTAGGTATTCTCCCTTCTCTCAATGTTATTAAGAAGGTTTCACTAAACGCTTTATGTTCTAATATGCTCTTACAGAACTCTAATTGTCGTTGCCTCCTGGACATATTCATAATCAATTTACCCTTAGAAGTTAATTGATACATCACTTTTAATCCGTCTCTACCTTTTTCCACCAGTCCTAAATATCTACATGCATCTGTATAATAATTAGTTTGCCTAATGTCAAAGGCATATTCCTCTGTCACTTCATCTCGATCCATCGTTGTACTAGAAAGCAATTCACAAACATTAATAACTCGCTTAAAATTATCTGCTTGCGGAAATGGTATCTCAGGTTCTCTAATAATTTGAGTGTTCATAAGCAAGTTTTCAAGATCACTAATGCTGATCTCAATATCTTCTAATATATAATTTTTCTGTTGAACAAGCTCTAATGAATTATATATTTTAGGATTTTTAAATTCGTATTCATATAAGCTGAAAATACCATTTGAATAAACCAAAAAAACAGGTCTAATTTTCTTTGATACTCTTTCAGCCCACACTCTATATGGATAATACAGTTGTCTTACTAAAAAATCTTCCGAAATATCTCTTTTTGCTTCAAGTAACGCAAGCGACTCTACTCCTTCATATGCTGCATCTATTTCTATTTGGGAGTTTATAACTTCAATTGATGCAAGTCTACCACTTTTACTGTTTTTTATATCAAAATCAAAGCGATCAGAGCCCATTCTTCCAGATACAGTTGCAACCAAATTTTCTTCACCCAAAAAATCATTTAAAATTCCAGATGCCAAAGCACAATTAATAGAAATCGCTTCACTTTGAATATTGTTTTTATCTAAACTTTGTATATGTTCCGGCAATGATGCTTGAATCACTTTTGTACTTATGCTTTCAAACTTTTTATATACTTCAAAGTTAGATATTACGTAGTCACCTCTTGAAATTGGTAATATGGCTAATCGATTCTCGGAAAATATTTGTGGCAAATTAATATTATGATCAAATTTTGCCATTAATCTCGGTTCTCTAAACTCTTTAATTTGATTTGCAGAAATAATAAATTTTTCATGCATATCTATCTGATTCAATATATCATATTTACTAAACAACTTTTCCCAAGCATGATCATTTTTACCTTTAGGTTTACTACTCATAGTTTCTAATCACCACCTCATCTACATCACCACGTTTTGACGCAACTGAGTTAATTGCCCTCTTTGCCTTAACAATTTTAATATCATAAGCATTATATTGTTCTTTAATAAAATCTGTTGCAGAATTAGATAACATGAACTTTATTCCACGCGAATCTAATTCATCACAACATTCTCTTAATCTTATCTGTTCATCACGACCAAATCCACCTCTTGTGTAACCGGTAAAACTAGATGTGGCTGATACTGGATCATATGGTGGATCCAAATACACAAAGCTACCCTTTGGAATCTTCTGTAACACTTCCGAATAATCAACATTAGATATGTGGATTTTTGCTTCATTAAAATATCTATTTACTGCAAGTAATGTTGGTGCATTAACAATATTTGGATTTTTATAGTTTCCAAACGGAGAATTAAACTCTCCCGCATTGTTTACCCTAAACAAACCATTAAAACATGTCTTATTCAAAAAAAGCATTCGAGATGCTCGTTCAATATTAGATAATTTCTCGAATGCCTCATGATCTCTATCAAGATCTCGGATTTTATAAAAATATTCTGATTCGTTTTTATGTTGTTGAAGCGAACTTATTAGTTCTTCAACATTATCTCTTATCACTTCATATACATTTATCAATTCACCATTCGCATCATTTATATAAGCTGTGCTTGGTTGTCTATTAAATAACACTGCACCCCCACCAACAAATGGCTCACAATATGTGCTAAATTTATTTGGAAACAATGGTGTTAATTCATCTAATAATTGTCTCTTTCCACCAACCCACTTAACGACTGGGGCAACCATTTTATTCTTTTTCATCTAAACACCATCCTTTTATATTACCTTTAGTTGTTGCTTATATCTTAACATATAGAAATATATTCGTCAAACATATGTTCTCGTTTTGCAATTTTATATACTTTTATTATACCTTCTTACTGAAGTAGTGGCAAATAAAATTTACACCTTCTATCAAAGGCTAAGAAACATCATTATGTCTCTTAGCCTCCTATTCACTATTTCATATATCCAAATATATATATTTCTTTAAACAAGTTGCTCCATAAGTTACTATTTTTAGCTATCACATCTGGATTTTCCGTTTTTTCATCTAATAACATAGAAACTAGCTTTTGACCTATCTTATTCCATACCTCACTAGGTGGACATTGCCAATAATAGCTACCATCATCATTGATCTGTATCAGCGCTCTAAAAGCACCCACCAAAGGGTACATTAATCCTTTTGGAATAATATATTGCAAATCCTGTTGTTTAAAAAATGATTTTCCAACAACTTTATTAGCATCGAACTTTGCATATTTTCTTGTTCCATAACGCTTTCCTGCCTTATTTGAAATACTTGCAAATGATACTTCGATTTCTTCCCACAATTCAAATATGTCCTTAATTATCGGTTGCATATTTCTAATCATCTTCTCACGAGCTTGTTTCTGTAATTTCTCTGTACTACCTCCTGAATACAAAAATTTTCTTAAACTTGCTTCTTTTCCAGAATAACACTGAATTGGCTGAGTTTCAGATAATATTCCATGTGAATTTTTATATGGATAAACCTCTTGACTAAACATCAATAATATTGCTATTATTTCTCGTACATCAATAGTTGAAATATCCACCTCATTGTAATGTTCATTCATTTTGTATTGAATTCTATATGCAAAATCAACTTCAGCAAATGCTTGTTTTATAACTTCAAAGCTATTCTCCAATTCTGCAATAGATTTCAAATCCACTTGCACAGATGTATTTCGTGCCGCTGCCAACTCTACTGGTGTCTCTAAACCCTCAAAGATTTCAAAGAATACATATCTATCATTTGACAATGAATTTTTGCTTTTAGCTTCAAGAATTGCTCTCAGCGTATGTCCACCATCAATATTCCCATGAAGCTCTGGATCATCAAGTGTAATTATCAATTCTTCTGTTTTATTGTTCCATTCTGCTGAACTTGATGACATTAATACACCTCTGTTTAGCTCATGAAAGTTGTCATTTTCTACTAGACTGTTTTTAATTTTTTGCGCAACATTTGTGGACATCTTTTGTTCTCTTGGATTCGTAGCCATCCATTCTTCAATTTCCTGTGGAATGCTACTTGATTGTACATAGCACACATATTTAATATGCTTGCTAGTTTTGTCACTTGGATCATTCATTTTCTTAAATTCTTTTGCTACTAATTTTAATTTTGCCATAACCACATCTCCTTAATATAAAAAAATTCTGTTACTCCACATATGTGAAATTACAGAATATAAGCGTTCAACATCTAAATGCTAATGTTATTTTGTAAGTCCACATCTGCGAAAGATACTGGTAATCTAATGAACAAATTTGTTCATAGACAGTTATATTATAACTCTGTTTCTAAGTTTTTGCAATACACAATTCCATTTTTCAATTAAAAAATATCCAAAATATATCCTCGGTCGAAAATGTAAATTAATTAACCTTATAGTTTAAAGTTATTATGTTATCTCAGGTCACTTGCTTTAATTTTATTTTTCTTGATATTCTCTATGAAAATATAGCCAAAACTACCTGCACTCCCTCACAAATCTCCTTTTCCCTCTTACCTGCTCCAATCGGATTAAAAATCACGTGTTTTTGTTCATAAGTAAATTTTAATATAACATGCCGTTTCCCCTGATATTCAGCCAATTCTACGTCTTTTCCTATCTCTCTATTTTCTGTATTCCTACCACGCACTCCACGTGCCTTGAGAGTACAATAATGATGTCGCAAGTAAATGGGCTTCCCTTGGTGTAAAGGTATGGTTATAGAAGATTCTAACAATTTTCCTACAAATAGCTGACACTATCGTATACTACTCTTAAGTTATACGCAGTGTATCTATTATGATAAAATAGAATTTCAAAAATATGCCCATACAAATTTGTATTTGTTTTCTCCAGCTAAGTTTTATGCTATTGATGCAGATGATTTGTTATCACTTCTACAGTCAATTAAAAAAATTGATTCATTAATCATATTTTCATATCCAGCGTTTACTACTACTTGCTGGGCTTTTCGATATTCACTCTCAGTAAAATAGAATATAGCTACCAGACTTCCATCTGCACAATTAGCAGCTTCATATATCTTAACTTGTGTAAATACATGACTTAGCATCGAATTGCTTGCTAGTTTAAACTCAATAATATTTTGATTGTGTTGCCCCATCGATATAATAAAATCTGCTTGGCCTCTTCCATTATTAGCTTCCGAATCTACTTTGAAATTGCTTCCATACCATACGAAGCGAAATAGCCTTTGTAAATCGTTCTCCTTTGCAATTTGTTCGCCTTTAACATATAAATTCTTATACCCGTCACAATCTTCAATAATATGTTTAAAAAAAGTCAACCTGTTCTTCGCTTCCTCTCTTGCGGACAAATTTTCCTCAAAAGTATATTCATTTGAGATAAAAAGAGAAATCAAATTTTTTGAAGCTACTAAAAGTTTTTCTAGTTGCTTGTTTAGTTCCTGCATACACTGTTTCTTTATTTCATCGGTATTTGCTTCTTGCAACTTGATATAGTAATCATATAATTCTGGATATTCTCCTACAATTTCTTGAAAAGCTTCTTTCTCAATTTTCTGAACTGAGTTTTCTCTAATGGCTCGCCGATTTTTTTTCTGATTTTCTTCATATCGTTGCACAGCTTTCATAATGTAATTATTCACATATGTTCTCAAACTGTCATTTTCAATCACAGCACGAATACGTTCATGACTTTTATAAAAATCATCCCTATTTATTGATGGTTCATCCTCCCTGAGAATATCAAATGGTGTTAATAAAACATATTCAACTTGTCCTTTTTCATCATAAACGAATGGGAGCATAAACTCCTTGCTTACAAAGCTTTCTGTTTCATAATTAAAATATACTTTGTCAACAGGAGTAATACGGCACAAATCGGGATTTATATATTCTTTTGCAAATTCTTCTGTATATTCACAAAGGAATCTTTTTATTAGATTAACAGTTAAGTCACTAATTTTATCTTTTCCACTTCCTTCATAAAGTAACATCGCTTTTTCTATATGTTGACTTTTTGATATGCCATTTGTGTTAATTGCAAACTCAATATTACTATATAAAAAATTGGCAAACTTACTCCCTAAAGCCAGTCCTTTATTTCCAACCAAAGAGTACCCCAACCAATTATTAGGAACCTCACTAAAGTTAAACCACGTATCTATTTCTTTGGAAGATAACCCCTGCTTTGATTTCATATATAAGAAATGGAAATATCGTATGATTTCATGATGTAAAGATTGATATTCAGGCTTATCACTATTAAAAATTAGCATAGGGTCAATAAACAAAGGAATGTCACATACTAGAGAAATATCTACTGCACCATAAGCTTTTACTAAGTCTGTATCAACTTGAAAATGTTCCGAAAAAAACATTATAACCTCCCCTTCCTTTGCCACTGCGATTAATTACACTTAAGCTTTATTACTTACTATTAGTTATAGTAAATTATTATAATATAAAATACTAAATTTCATTTATAAGCAATTATCGACTTCAGATTTTTCTAAAAACTTAATAAGTCATTTCTATCTTAACATTTCACCAATAGATTTGTTGAAATTTTTTGCTAAACTAATATGACTTCCATCTTAATATCAATCCAGCTTTCCAGAGTATTCAAGCTCTTAATATACTCCTCACACTTAATATTTTTACTCATTTCCTTTGATATGAGTACCTTCAATTTATTATACTTATTACAATAATCAAAATCTATATTTTTAAGCACTTCTGATTCACTTAAGTCATTAATCTTTTTTGTTGGTTCTATCGAATCTGATAAACATAAAATAAATATCAGTGGATTATCTTCATATGAGACAATCTTAAATTGTTCACTTATTAGAGATTCAAGCTGATATGCTTTGTATAGTTCTTCTGAACCCTCTGGCGCTTTCCAAATGTTATGGCATGCTATGCAATCTGCTATATAGGCGAATATTTTAAATTGTTCACAATGGAAGCGTCTATTAAATTCATCTATAAAATCTACTGAGTCTGCCCTATTAGCTAATTCATTACATTTATTTCTATAGTTTTCAGCTAACTTGAAAAACAAATAATCAGCACCTGAAATACCGTGTTCCATATGATTACGTTCAAAGATTATATATTTAAAATAATTATTCTTAATTCTATTTGAATAGTGATTTTTTTCTACTATCTTTCCATTAGATAAATAGATATAGCCGTTACATTGATTATTGCATATTTCACTAATTTCGATTGGTTGATTCCCCATTTTCTTTCTAGACTTATTAAGACTGCTTGATAAATAACACTTCTTCTTGAATGGCAAATTTGGTGAAACAAATTTAATATCAGCGTTCAAAATTCTATAATATTCTAGCCTAAAATTCCTAAATCTCTGTTTATTCAATGTATTTATCTTCCTCATTCTGGAATAATGCATTTCTGATAAAGGCTGTTTCTCAAATCTGTATCCATAATCGTGAAATAAACAACACAGGTACCATAAATAATTAAAGGGGTAATTTGTATCTAATTCTGATCTTATTGATAAATTTCTATCTATGATTTGTTGCAATAAAACACCTATAAAATAAACCTTTATCGTATGAGAATCATGTCTCATAACTAAAGATACGTTTTCATTCTCGTCAAGTACATTGTGAAATATACTTCCTTTACTTCCTAAACTAAAAAATTCATTTATAAATCTATAGGCATCAGACGGATTACTAATTGGATCAGTTGTTATTCCCTTATAATAGTCCCAAAAACTTTTATCATTTCTATATAAATTATTTATTCTTTCAAATAAATTCATAATACTATCCCCCTGTCCCTTACCGTAGTGTCAAGTTTAACACTGCTATTTTTTATTCAAACCTTATATTATCATGGGTTACATGGTTTTTTATAAAATAAAAACAATGCCCCCCATTTTCTGTTATAATTTGATTTACGACAAACAAAATTTAATAGAAAGGTTGGTCATTGTTATGTCTCAAATTATAACTTATTTACTTGTATATAATCAATACTTACTTAATCAAATTTATGAATTAACTTTATTTATTGCTAAATATATCCCTCTTAAACAATGGTCTTTTGATGATTCTAAGAGCCCTTCTTATCAGAAATTAAAAATAGATAAACTTCCAGTTATTAAAAAGTTCTTTAAACAGGATTATACTTTCCTGCTTGATTACTATCTTTGGAAGTATGGTAAGCCTGTAAAGCCTGTTCAACGTCGTAATGGTAAAACTATACCTGAAAAGACCGTAAACACTTTATTGTTCAGTGTGTCAATAAAAATTGTTCCTACTACAGAGCAATTTAAAATTACTTCCTAAAGATTTAGATCCTAGTCAGAGGTATAAATACAAGCTCCATTATATCTATCGTGAATTAACTTTAGATTTCTTTTCTATGGATTTAAACAGCTCCCTTCTTGGGCTACAAGTTTTAAATATCGTAAAAACAATGCTCATATTATGGGGCTTTGTTTAACTTATCATGTTAATCTTGGGCTTTCTCTTCGTAAAACTGCTAAAGCTATGCGTGAAATTCACAATATTAATATTTCTTATACAATGGTTGCTAACTATACCAGAACAGCTTCTGTTATTATTAAACCTTTTGTGGATTCCTTTGATTACAATCCTTCTAATAATTTAGCTTCTGATGAGACCTATATCAAGATTAAGGGCCTTAAAAGCTATGTTTGGCTCATCATGGATACTGTCTCACGATCTATTCTTAGCTATCAAGTCTCTAAAAGTCGTGATATTGGTCCTTGTATACATGCCATGAGAATGGCTTTTGATAAATTTAAAGAATCCCCTGGTAAGGTTTTAAAATTTATATCTGATGGCTATACTGCATATCCTTTAGCTGCTCAACAATTTAAGATTGAAAAAGACTGGGATTTTGATGTTACTCAAGTTATTGGTCTGACTAATGATGATGCTGTATCTAAAGAGTTTCGTCCTTTTAAACAGAGGATTGAACGTCTTAATCGTACCTTTAAAGCTTCTTATCGTGCTACCTGCGGTTATGGTACTGATGATGGTGCTTATTATGGCATAAACCTTTGGGTTGCTTACTACAACTTTCTACGCCCCCATGAACTTCGTAGACGCAAACGTCCTTTAAATGAAGTCCATATGCTTAAGAATGCTGGCAATATACCTGGCGGAGTGGCAACTTCTTATCTATCTAGGATAGCAGGTTATTTCTAATATGCAAGAAAACCCTGCATCTTAATTTCTATCTGTTCTTTGATTTTAGAGCCAGAGGTACCCAGCTTGCCCTTAATGGTAGGACAAATACAATGCTATAATGCTGTGACGACGGCAGTGAAACTTTTATCTGTTCTTGAGTTTTTTCGCCGTCGGTAAAACCTGACAGCATTGTTTTGTCATGCAGTCAAGGGTGGCGATGACTACCATTGTCTTATATATTTGCTACTCTTCTTTTATGAATGTTTATAATTAGTGTAAACTATCAAGTTATAAAAGTTGATATATTAATTTCACACAATTATTATCTTAATTCTATAGCATCTTCCAGCATTTCTCAACTAATAAATACATAATTTTTCAAATATAATGATTGTTTTCTGATTATAAAATCAAGCAGATTTGTTTTCCAGAACAGAAAAGGCATTGAATGTCATCTATACATTCAATGCCTTAATTCCTCTATAACTGTTGGTATCACTAGGTTTACTGTTTCTTTATAATAATCCTTTGTCTTTTCATCCCCCCCAAACCCGCATACCTTCGTCGAAAATTTAATAAAGATTTTCTTTTTTCTCTTCCTTTTCCCTATTTTATTCCACAACATTGAATCAAGACTCTAATAAAATTATAATAAAGATTCGACTCTGTATTTCAGGAATAAGGAGTAAGGCAAGACCAAGGATTAAGGGTTATTGTGAAGACTCCCTATATAAAAAGAAGGATAAAATAACTGAAAAAACAAAGAATTCTCCTTTATTAATCAATCATTTATCATTTTATTATTCTTCATTAATTTAATCTGCAACCAGCTAACTGCCTAATTCCCTGGAAGAATCATTTCTCTTTTCCATTTTGCTTTTCTCTTTTCTTTTTCCCTTTTTACTTTTCCCTTGTTTCTTATTCCTGCTGTTATTTCCTTATTTATTGTACCTTTATTCCTGCCATTTTTTCCTCTTCTTCTTCCCTTTTTATGGAGGAAATAAGGAGGGAATTTGATGGAAGAAAAAGTTTATTATGATGGAAGCAAGAGATTATTTAAAAGAGCAAAGGTTTATTAGGGATAGACATTTACACCCTTATAAGCTTCGCGACTACCTCACAATGCGGAGTCATCGGAAACATATCCACACACTGAACCTTTTCTACCCTATACCCATTCTCCAAAAACACCGGCAAGTCCTTCTCCAAAGATGTTGGTTTGCAGGAAATGTAGATGAAGGTTTCCGGCTTATAGTTGATTATTTTATCTATGGCTTTTGGATGGATGCCTTCCCTTGGTGGGTCGATGACTATAATGTCAGGCTTGTCGTCAAGCTCATCTATTTTCTTCAGGACGTCTCCTGCTATGAAGGTGCAGTTAGTCAGGTTGTTAAGCTTGGCATTTTCGTTGGCTTTTTCAACTGCTTCTTCCACTAATTCGATACCTATTACCTTTTTGGCTGTTGGGGCTAATATCTGACCTATGGTTCCTGTTCCGGAGTAAAGGTCAAATATGGTTTTATCCTTTGTTGTTCCGATGAAATCTCTGACTATTGTATAGAGTTTGTCTGCTCCGAGAGAGTTTGTCTGGAAAAATGAGAAGGAAGAGATGTTGAATTTTAAGCCCAAGAGCTCTTCTTCTATTTTGTCCTCTCCGTAGAGAATTTTCATTGTGTCTGCTCTTGCTACGTCAGCAACACCGTCAAAGATGGAATGAGCGATACATTTGACTATTCCTTTTAGCTTTGTGTTTAGTATAAGGTCAACAAATTCCTTTTCATTTAAGGTGCTTTGGCTGGTGGTAATCAGATTGATTAATATCTGTCCTGTTTTTTCTGCTTTTCTTACCAATAAGTATCTTAAAAATCCAAGGTTAGTGCTTTTGTGGTAGTAGGGTTGACTATTTCCTTGGAAATAGCCCAAAATCTTACATAATATTTGTCGAAAATCTTCATCGACGATTGAACAACCGCTGACATTGACGATGCTGTGAAAGCTGTTTCTTTTATGCATACCTAATGTAAGGGGTCCTTCTTTTACTTCATCGCCGAATGAAAACTCCATTTTATTTCTGTATTCTGTTTTTTTGGGGCTTGGTACAATGGGTAGCAATTCATAGGGTTCTGACAGGATGCCGTTTAATATATCCTTGACCTGATTTTCCTTCATGCCGAGCTGTCTTTCATAGGGGATATTCTGATATGAGCAGCCGCCGCAAAATGAGAAATGGTCGCATCCCGGCTTTATTTCATATGATGCCGGCTCTATAACCTCAATAATCTTGGCTTCTGCGGTGTCCTTTCTGGATCTGCTTATTCTTGCTCTGACCTTTTGCCCGATAATTGCATTTTTGATTTTAATTTTCTTTCCTTCATAGGTTGCTTTACCTATGTTAGGAAAATTCATATCTTCAATTGTTACTTCTATAATGTCATTCTTTTTCATTATTTCTCCTACTTGCAATTGACGAGCGATTGATTTGCTGTAGACAAGCAATTGATAAAGTTCTTTTTTCCATTGCACATCTATTGCTATTCTATCGCTAATCCATTGCATATCTATTGTTTAATACTCTACTTCCTCTGGTGCCTGTGACAGGTCATCCATCATTAATGTATTATCTGCGCCGGTTTCCTTTGCTAATTTTTCTAAGCTCATTTTATAATATTTTGCGTGTCCGGTTGCTGCGATACTTCCGTCCTCCAATATTATTTCCCCTGTTCCTTCAAATAAAAGACGGGTATTGCGGGTTGTTCTTGCAACGCATTTGATTGGTTTGTCTATGGGTACCGGTTTTTTATATTTGATATTTAATTCAACTGTTACACCCCACGCATCCGGCTCTTCTATCATGATTGCTCTTCCTATAATTTCATCTAAGACTGAGGAAATAACACCGCCGTGAACTCTGTCGGGATAGCTTTGGTGAGTGGGTGTAGGCGTTGAAACAGACATGAGCTCACCGTTTTCTAATTCATAAAATTTAGTTTTAAGTGATTCTTTATTATCTGTTCCGCACACAAAGCAGTATTTGCTTATTTTTTGTTTGTTTTTTACTTTGTATTTCATATTTTACCCCTTTATTGTTATTTATCAAAAAAGACGACTTAGGTTGTAGTCGTCCTTACAGTTGTAATAATCTTTCAGTCATTTCTTTAATTGCTAAAACTACTTCCCTGCTGGGTCTTAAGTTTGAATAATCTCCCACATAATGTATGAGTCCGTACGCCGGAAAATTCTGTCCTGTCAACAAGTCTGCAGGAACGGGCACCGGAATCATTCCCATGTGCTGAGCAAATATATTTATAGCATTTAAGCACATATCTCCGCCGCCTTCGGCATTGCCTGCCGTGGTATAGGCAAAAGTTTTTTTGCCCCAGAACTTTGCATCGGTCCAATAAGGTGAAAATGAATCCATAAAGCTTTTCATTGCTCCCGATACATTGCCGTAATAGGTAGGAGAGCCGAATATAATAATGTCACTGTCTAAAAGTTTCCCTGCTTGTGCTTCTTCAATTTTTAATATTTTATCTTTATATTGACCTGCAATATTAAACTGCTTTGCAAGCTCACTGTAATTAGGGTCATTTACTCTTAATATTTGTACTTCCGCGTTATGTTTCGTAAATTCATCAAAGAATTCCTTTGCCATTATGTAGCTGTTTCCACATACGCTGTGAAAGACGATTGAAACTTTTTTGCTCATTAATTTTTACTCCTTACGTTGCACCTTTTCAAATAGTCATTGTCTTCTGCAAACAAACAGCTCAAATAATCTTCAACCTCTACTGCGGTTTCCATATTTAACGTCTTATTAGCTATTTGCTCCATTTCATTTTTATATAAATTCCTGATTATATATCTTGAACTTAATATTGACGGTGAGTTCATACTGAATTCATCCAGACCCATACCTAAAAATATAGGGATAAGCTTTGGATCACCTGCCGCTTCTCCGCACATTCCGACCCAGATGCCTGCATTGTGTGCATTATCTATTATGCCCTTTATTAATCTTAAAAGTGCGGGATGATATTGGCTGTACAAATGAGACAGCTTTGAGTTCATTCTGTCCACTGCCAATGTATACTGAATTAAATCATTGGTTCCTATGCTGAAAAAATCAACTTCCTTGGCCAATAAATCGGAAATAATTGCCGCGGAAGGTATTTCTATCATTATTCCTATTTCAATATCTTCCTTGAAAGGAATTCCTTCATTCTTGAGATCTTCTTTAGATTTTTCAAAAATTTTCTTTGCGTCTCTAAGTTCCTTCATTGTAGAAATCATAGGAAACATAATCTTTACGTTGCCATAAACGCTTGCTCTTAAAATTGCTCTTAACTGCGTTCTGAATACGTCAATATTTCCAAGGCACAATCTTATGGCTCTGTATCCTAAGAAGGGATTCATTTCCTTCGGGATGTCAAAATAGGGGACATTTTTATCTCCGCCTATATCCAGTGTCCTTATGATAACAGGCTTATCGCCCATTCTCTGCAATACTTCTTTATATTCTTCAAATTGTTCGTCTTCTGTGGGCTGACAGCTTCTGTTCATAAAAATAAATTCACTTCTGAATAAGCCGATACCTTCGGCATCATTTTCTAAAACAGAGTCAACGTCATGGGGTGTACCTATATTAGCTGCCAGAGATACCTTAAAGTTATCTTTTGTAATTGAAGGCAGACCGATTTGTTTTTTAAGTTCGATGTTTAATTTTTCTAATTTATCTTTTTTCTGCTGATAATAGAATAATTGTTTTTCGTTAGGGTTGACTATTACCTTTCCTGTCTTGCCGTCACAAATAACAATGTCATCGTCCTTAATTTTATCAATTATATTATCTATACCTATTACCGTAGGAATACCCATAATTCTCGCTATTATGGCTGCATGTGAGGTTTTCCCGCCGATTTCGGTTATCATTGCTTCAATTTTTCCCTTTTCAAATTGTGCCGTATCCGACGGTGTCAAATCTTTCGCCACAATTACGGCGTTGTTATGTATCTTTGAATAATCCGTATCCTTAATGCCAAGCAACGATTTCAGTACTCTTGACATTACGTCCTTTATATCTTCCGATCTTTCTCTTAAATAATCATCCTCTATGTTTTCAAATAATCGAATATAATAGTTTGATACTTCGTTAAAAGCGTACTCTGCATTTACCGCTTCACTCTTTATTTTATTTTCCACTTCTGATATAAAAGTATCATCTTCAAGCATCATTTCATGAGATTTGAAGATTTGAGCTTCTTTTTCGCCTATATCATTAAGAGTTTTTAAATACAATTCATTCAATTGATTCTTACCGTCTTCCATTGCATTTCTCAGACGATTTATTTCATTTTGAATATCATCGACATAAATTTTATTTATATCCATCGGCTTTTTTTCAATTATAAAAGCTTTGCCGATTCCGATACCCGGTGAAACTCCTAATCCTTTCATACTCTCACTACCTTTCTGCCTAAAATTATCTTTTGCACCGCAATAAATGTAGGATGCAATTAATTGCACTACAATATTATATTATTAATCACAGTCTATTGTCAACGAAAATATTGCAATTTCAACATTTATTTATGGTAATGTTTTCATTTAACATTTGTATTTCAATCGTTGAGGCGATGGTATATAATATAAATAATAAAAAAAGAGAGATTCCTCACTAACGTTCGGAATGACACAAGCGTACTGTATCGGTATATTCATGGTAATGACAGAAATGGCGCTGGAAACTACATCGGCAATGAGGATAAATAATAAAGGAGTTCGTATGAAAGCTGTTCGGGTCAGAGATTTAGTGTTGGGTACCGGCATACCTAAGATATGTGTACCCATCGTTAGCACAGAAAAAAATAAAATATTAAACGAAATTGAACAACTGAATAAAACTGAGCACGATTTAATTGAATTAAGAATAGATTACTTCGAGTATTATTCTCATATAGATTCAATCATAGAACTTCTGAAGGAAGTGCGCAAAATATATTTTAAGCCGATTATTTTTACATTCAGGACAAAAGATGAAGGTGGTATGAATTTTATAGATGAGGATGAGTATTTTAAAATAAACAATTATGTGGCAGAATCTGAATTAGTGGATTTGATTGACATTGAACTGTTTAAACCGGAAAATAAAATAACGGAATTTATAGAAGCAGCTCATAAAAATAATATAAGGGTTATATTATCTAACCATGATTTTTACAAAACTCCGGATAAAGAGGAAATATTAAACAGAATGCTAAGGATGCAGCTTCTTGGGGCGGATATTTCAAAGATAGCAGTAACGCCAACGTCGGAAAGTGACGTTTTGACTTTATTGTCCGCCGGCTTAGAAATGAAGCAAATGAAAATTCTGAAAGCAGACAGGCCGTTTATTGCCTTGTCCATGGGTTCTTTAGGCACCATCACAAGGGCGGCTTCCGAATTTCTTGGTTCTTGTATTACTTATGCATCATTGAATAACAATTCTGCGCCGGGGCAGTTGAGTGTTGATGATACAAGGGAGATTATGAGAATATTGCATAATAATTAACCATAACTTCCGACGACCATGAGTTTATTGCTGATTTATAAAGGATGCAGCTGTAATGATGCATCCTTTAATTTTTATTTAAACTATTGTATCATTCAATCATTTGATCTTATATACTGCTCCAATATTCCAATATATGATAACATTGTATCTTTCAATACATATTCATTTTCCTTATGGTAATTTACTCCCTGAGGTCCGTAAAGTATCGTTGGTATTGATAATTCATTGAAAAGTACATTTCCGTCACTTACACTCCGATTTATTTTAAATTCCGGCACAGTATTATTATTTTTACGTATAATATTTAATAGATTGTTCAAACAGACAGTATCCGTATTTATTTTATATGATGGGTAAAAAGGAATCTCTTTAGTAATTGTCAATTCTCCTTTTCCAACGTATTTTTCATATAAATCATGTATATTTTTAATAAACTCACCTATATTTTCATCAGAATTTAACTGTTTATTTAAATATGACGTACATTCTTCAGGAATACTGAGGCTGTATCCTTCATACTTGCTAAAAACTCTCAGAATACACAGCGAACCTATTTTGTTGTCTTTATAAAGAGGCATGTATTCATTGTTCAGAACATTTATAAGCGAAGCCATACAGTCTATTGCATTTATTCCGGATTCGGGTGTAGCTGCATGTCCCGTTACGCCCTTTATTTCCAGTTTAAGTAATGCCTTACCTGTGGAACCGATAACTATATTATCATAATGCGGTTCTGCCAAAATTGCAAAATCCGCTGAATCTTCCGCTTTCTTTCCGTTAACATAAGCATGTGCTCCAATTGAATGTCTTTCTTCATCTGCCAAACCTATAAATTCAATTTCTCCTGAAAAATCCAAATTACTGTCAAATAGTTTTTTCAATACGGTAATCTGAGCAGCTATTCCACCTTTCATATCACCGGCACCTAATCCATATAAAAAGTTACCCTCTTCTTTCAAACAATACGGGTCTGATTTCCAGCGATCATTAGGCGTAACAGTATCTATATGACCTCCTAACAGCAATTTTTTACCTTTCCTTTTTCCTCTTGCTGTTGCAATGACATTATAGCTTTTCCCTGATATATGCTGTAATTTCACTTGCATCCCCATATCTTCCAGCCACGAACATAAAAAATCAGCTATATTCTTTTCATTCTGCGATTCACTTGGAATGGAAACCAGTCTTCTCAACAAATTTATGCAATACTCATTATAATACATTTGTATTTCCAATTTACCACCATTTTCTGCCGCTGGTATTTAATATTTCACATCCGTTTTCTGTAACAAGAACTTCGTCCTCTATACGACAGCCGCCAACACCGGTATTATACAATCCCGGCTCAACAGTAATAACCATTCCCGGTCTTAAAATTGTCTTATCACCCTCTGCCAGCACCGGAGGCTCATCAACTCCCAATCCTATGGCATGTCCTAATAGTGTAGCCGGACCATTATAATAGTTTGTATGATTTTCATTGAAGCCATTGTCCAGTGCTATTTTACCGGTTATCCGCTCAAGGCTTTGTGCCGTAATACCCGGCTTCATTGCCGCAACGGCTTGGTCAAACATATAGAGAACCAAATCCAAAATTCTTATCTGTTCCGGAGAGCTTTTACCTACCACGGTTGAACGGCAGATATCTATCATATATCCGTCTAATTTTCCGTTTATCTCCATATGCACCATATCTCCCGAGTCAATTATTTTATCCGAGGCAAAAACTAACTCATATGCCGTTTCCGACCTTATACCTGACTGACAGGTGGCAAAGGCTCCGGTAACTCCTCGTTTTGTCAGCTCAGAATTAATAAATTGGTATACGTTGTATTCGCTGAGTCCCGGACGAAGATAATCGCGAAGCAGCAGTGCCACTTCATCCGCAATCTGTGCACCTGTCCGAAGTATTCCCAGTTCATACGGACTTTTGGTTGCTCTCAAATTCATTACAATATCATCACATGTAAAAAATCGTGCTTGATAAAGCTCTTTCTGAAGGTCGTTGTAAAGTGCAACAGCCAATATATCCATGCCGACTATTCCAATATCAGCCTTTGCCAGCCCTCTCTTATTCATCTCCCGGGCAATATCCTCAAAAAGGTTATCTCCATAACGTACATCGCTGATATAAAGGTCTTTTTCGTAAAAAGGTGTTGTTGTAAGCAAGCATGGATTTCCTTCTATAGGCAGTATAATAGCCGAATATCCTCTCCCCTTGAAACCATATCGTCTGGGATGTCCGGGCAGCATAGGCTGATGACCTGTAAGATACATCAGATCTCCCACTCTCCTTGGTGCAAGCCCGAATATTAACAAACAGTCCATCCCGCGATTAGATGCTTCAATCCTGACCTTTTCAATTCTTTGTTCATATTCATTTCTAAGATTTATATTCATTTATTCTGCTCCATTTATTTATTCATAAGTAGTGACTGAAGTACAACAATCGTCACCCTTTAAAATATTCTTGCCCGGTGTATATATTACATGTTCGCTGTAACCTTCTCTTATAGCGGTATCAACCATACAGTATATGTGTCCGACTTCCGCCCAATCTTTTTCCATCCATACATCCGCAAACGTGCAGCTTTCGGTAGTATTATATTTGCAGTCTTTCTCGTATATTCGGTTTGGACTCCAGCCGGCAGCAATAGGTATATCATAATATTTATCCAGATTTTCAATAGTTAGTTCTTCGCCTGCCGCTTTTACCTTTTCTGCTATATTGCGGCCACGCTCATGACCAAATTTTATTATTGCCTTTTCAATAGTTTTTTTTGCATCATCACCAAAGTCGTCTATCATCTCCTTGGTAAGGTAATAGTATAATAATGCCATATGGTTTGATATTTGCTTTACAGCACTTTGAGTTATATTATCTGACATGTTTTTCTTCCTTTCATAAATTAATTTATTTTGTAATTAAGTCCTTTATTACTTCCTTGTTACCTATGGTCTCAATAACATAGACCTTATCAGCAGCAAGTCTGACGGCACATCCTAACTGAGCCTTTCCGTTTACCTGCATAATACATGCTCCGCATTTTCCCATTCTGCACAGGCACACCGGATAGGCTATAGTCCTGTCAAGATTTTCATATATGTATTGCAGGGCTGACAGAATATTCATTCCTTCTTCAAAGGGTACTTCAAATTCATCATATGTCTGTCCATGTCTTCTCAATTTTATATTGACATTTTTATTATTGCTTTTCATATCTGCTGCACCCCCTGTATCTTCCGAGTTGAGACAGAGCAATTACTTATTTTAAGCTGCCCGTTTAATTTCTCCGCTGTTATGTTACAAAACATACTGTCATCTGATTTGTTATAATCCTTGCGGTAATGACTTGAACGACTCTCTTTACGGTGGGCCGCCGCAGCCGCAGTAATCCTGATTATATCACACATATTAGCGAGGCTCATCGCATCAATCCATTCTTTGTTATACACCCTGCCCTCATGGCAGCATAAATGCGGTATCTTGTTTTCAATCTCGTCGCAAACACGTATAGCACGTTCGAGCTCTTTTTGTTCACGAACAGGTCCTATTGTTTCCCATGCGGTTTTTTGCAGTCGCTTTTTGAGTTCCACAGGATCCTCACTGCCGTTTCCGCAAAACATATCTTCTAATTTTTTATAATAAGCATACTCTTCTTCTTTAGACGGAGCCGTCACTTGAGCAGAAGCTGCGGTACGGGCAGCACTGCGGCCTGCTATGTTTCCTGTTACCAATATCTCACTCATGGCATTTCCGGATAACCTGTTTGCCCCATGGATACCACCGGCACATTCACCGGCAGCAAAAAGACCTTCTATGTCTGTAGAACAATCTGTGTCAATTTTTATTCCACCATTCCAAAAATGGGCCGATGGCATGGATTCTATACCGTCCTGCATCAGATCAGGTAAAAAATCCTTTTCATCAAAGCCTGTTTTTTTGCCTTCATACCACTCGGTATAGTATTCAAATAAATTTTTTGGTATATGGCGTACGGATACCCATACCCCGCCACTTCGGCCTCCGCGGCCTTCCAATATCTCAAGCGTCGATGCTACGGCAATTTTATCCCGTGTGCTTTTTTCGCGCCGTTCAGGATCCCACTTTTCCATAAATCTTTCTCCCTCACGGTTATATAAATGAGCTCCTGCTCTGCACATAAGTACAAAGGGGTAGTTGTTTCCTACAAGCGAAGGCGGCGAACAGCATCCCATCAGAAATGTCTGAAATTCCATATCGACCATCTTTGCTCCGGCCCTGTATGCCATAGCCATACCATCTCCCATCAAATCATTGGGAGCCGTTGTTACAGGAAAGACATTCATTGCCCCCCCGGTAGCTATAATTATTGATTTTGCTGATATTGTGGTAAATTCTCCATTCATTATATTCACAGCGTATACACCTGTCGCACATCCGTCTTTAACTATTATATCCAGTGCTATTACACCTTCCAATACTTGTATAGCAGGTCTGAGTCTCACCTGACGTGCGAGAGTATGAGCAAAATTGTTTCCTTTGATAATAATTGCCCGGCGATAGGTATGTCCCGGAGATATAGCAAAGTTTTCAACCTTTGCTCCCCAATCTATCAATTCTTTAACACGCTGGGGTGCCTGATCAACAAAAACGTCCACAAGTCCTTTATGATTAAGACCCCAGCCGCTTTTAATCGTATCAGCTGCAAATTGCTCTTTTGAATCTTCAGCATCACCATTAAAGCCAAGAAGTTTTGTAATACTGTTACTATCTACACTTACGTCAGCACATGCCGTAACAGTTGAGCCGGATACGCCAAGTCGCCCCTTACTTAGTATCATAACATTCGCTCCGTCATCGTGAGCCGAGATTGCGGCGCGCATACCTGCACCTCCGCTGCCGATAACCAGTACATCCGTAATCAAATGATTGTAATTCTTCATGCAGCATTCCTCCTCTGTATCTAAGTATAATCATATTGTCCATACTTTTCATCAATAAATATAGACAATATGATATTTTACTTTCATATCCTTCTAAAGATATCTTGTTATAAAATTAGAAATATTGTTCCATGTAACAAGAAGTATAAGAATATATGATATAATCAAAGCAGCATTAAAAATCGGCTTCGGCTTAAACTCTCCCATTTCTTTTTTGTTTAACAGCATAATTATGAATATCCCCAAAAGCGGCATACTTACAATTGTACAAGCAGCAGCAATCATCAGCATCTGTACCGGTGCCTTTCCTATAGAAACACCTAGCACACATCCAAATATTAATATGGCTAAAGAACAGACACGAACTAATTTGTCTTCCATACCATATGGCTTGCCTAATCCTGAGAGAATAAGGACAGATCCCATCTGAGCATTTACTATCATGGATGATACTGCAGCACTTAACAAGCTTAACCCCATAAGATACTTAGCTGCTTCTCCTATTATCGGAGTTAACTGTTCTGCCATATCCTGAACCGAAGTTACGGTTATTCCTCTCGGATGCAGTACGGCAGCACTCGTAAGCATTACCAAAATTACTATAAGTCCGATTGAGCCTACTCCGACAGCTGTATCCCATGTGATATTATTGTTTCTGATATCTTCAAGTCCCCATTTTTTCTCTTTTCCAAGATATGTACCATAAACAATACCCGGCAGTGAGCAGGTAGACCCGATAAATGCTAAAGTAGTAAACATGGATTTTTGATCGGGAAATTTAGGAATCATTCCAGCCGCCATCCCGCTTATAGATGGCCCGCCTGTCGCTATCAAAGAAATACCAAAACAAGCTATCATTGCAAAAACACAGACTTTCATAACCTTTTCAATTTTGACAAAGACATTTTTGCTTAAAATAAAGTATACGCTTGCCAAAGTCATAACAACACCGCCGATTTTCCAGTCCAAGCCCGGAAAGAGCAAGCTTACACCCATTCCCGTTCCACTGAAATTACCAACCTGATACGCAACACTTCCAAGCAGACATGCAATACCCGTAATGACACCTAATACCGGACCATAATATTTACGAATGGCCTCAAGAGTAGGATGTCCCAATACCAGCGAACTAACGTATGCCCCTCTGACGAACATTGCTCTCACAACTATTGTCAATATAACCATCCATAGCAGTGCATAGCCATAGGATGACCCGAGAACCGATGCCGTTGTTACTGATGCAGGCCCTATACATGCAGCGGCCATTATAAGACCCGGTCCGCTGATTTCGAGAATACGTTTGATTTTAGATTTTTTTGTTGAATTTCCTTCCATTTTATTACCTCCCTTTTTTATATAACTTATTTAATAATTAAATCTTCAATATTTTGTCATATAAATATGCAAAATCTTTTACCTGTTTCATTGCATCAGATATACGGTTCTTATTTTTTACAAGCTGCGTCACTACCATACCATATTCAAAGGAATCTTTATCCAAGCTGTTAATAGCCTCTAAATCGGCTAACAACGGTACCATAGCCGAGAGCTTTGTATATCCGTAGCTATCCTGCTGATACTTTTCAGAATACGTCTGAAATACGTTTGTAGTCAATCTGCTTACAATCATTACAAAGCGATTATAATCTTCTATTTTTGCTGCATCTGTAATTTTAAATGCCCGTTTTTGAACCGATTCAACTGCTTTTCCGGCTTCTGATACTTCGTTGCATAATGATGCAAGCTCAAAATCACTGCCATATTTCTGTGCAAGCGCCATTACCCTGTCTTCCATGCTTTCAAATTTCTTTTTGAAGTTATAAGGTAATATATGGCTTTGTGCTAACTTCCATATCAGTGATAATGTCACTCTCGTATCTTTATATAATGTTTCTATATCGTATTTATCAAGACCATCTTCACAAGTATGATTCCACCATCCCAATGTAGCTCCGTGATTACGGTCCATTACTTCCTGTGTGTAAGACATTCTCTGCGCAACTGCGGGAACACCTATACCCATAAAACTTTGGTCCCCTATTTTCTTAAGTGCCATAGCTCTGATGGTATCGATTTCAACGCTGTCGTTTGCATTTTTCTCGGCAAATTCTATGAGTTCATCCGATGCCTTTATTTCAAATATTTCAGTTTCGCGTACCCCTGTAGAATCTATATTTATATATCCGATACATTTATCATTGATCAAATTCCAATTGTTATCTACAAACCATGTAGATCCGGAAGCTTCTGCAATCTCATGACCATTCCAGAAAACAAAGTATACATCTCTATCTAATTCATCTTTATGTTTTGCCAATATCCGGCAGATTTCAAGGTTAGTAGCATTTCCGGTAGCATTACAGGTTACTCCGGGCATCCATGCATCAATATGTGATGCCACTAAAATAAACTGCTCACTTTTGCCATTTCCGTGTAATATACCTACGGGCTGATGCACTTTGCTCCATTCCCTGCTGGCTTCAGCTTTAACCTTAATTTTTACCGTCTGCCCCGAAATACAAAGCTCCTTCAGCTTTAAACCGTCTTTTCTTGTTATGCTGATTCCTGTTATATCGGGAATGTCTTCTAAAGTATTTTGAGTTGGATTTCCCCAAACAGCCTTCAATCCTCTGTTGCAGATTACTTCTTCATCATTTCCCCAGTTCATGCAGATTATACCGGCGGCCTTCATGCTGCTTGCAATCCGGGCTTTCTCAGGTACAGGAGGCGAATATGATACTTCCACAAGAACCATTTTACCTGAAACATCAAGGCCTTTATAATCTTCGTAAGAACCGCTTTTCAAATATACTACTTCGAAAACCTCCCCTTCTTCTGAAGTAGATTTAATGTGGGCACATGGCAGACTGTCCATCTTTATCGATACGGGCGATATAATTTCCAACTCGGAACTGACAGGATTGCTGTTATATGTATAAAATTCCTGATTAAAAACTTCTAACCCGTACTTCTTCATTTTTTCAGTTATATATTCGGCTGCAAATTTTTCATCATAGCTTCCTGCAAGTCTGTATGGCGTATTATGTGTCAGCCATTCTACAGTTTCCCTGATTTTTTCTTTGCTTACTTCATTAATTATTCTTTCAATGTTATCCATGATGCGCTCCTTTTTATAATCGTTAATCAACCAAGTTACTTGGTCACCCTCTTGTTGTAAAAATATAATGCTTCCTCATACTTATACAGGCGAAGCATTTTAAACGTTTGCACATTCTATTCTATATTGTAAAATACGTTCTGTCAACTGATTTTTAAAAATTATTATCGAAGCAATGACATAAATCATTACTTCTAAAATGTATTGAAAAATTTAGAATTTGATAATAAAAAACAGATATTATTATTTACAGCAAAATATCAATAGTGCGTTGGATATGGTTTTTCATTGCATTTCCGGCACGTTCAGCATCACGGCACTTCATAGCTTCAATAATCTCTCCGTGAGCCTTCATACTTTCTTCCACTGTGTGTACTATGAGAACGTCATGGAATGTACTGTTCATTATTTCAAATGTTGTTTTAAACGCTATATTAATGATTTGTTCCAAAAAATTATTCTTGCATTTTTTCGCATACATACGGTGCATATCAAATTCACCGTTTGTAGAATCACTTTCCTTTAAAGCTTTATAAAGCTTGTCATAATACTCACATATTTCGCGAATATCATCATCAGAAGCATATTTCACTACTAATTCCACTGCCTTTGTTTCTAAAACCTGACGCGTTTCATAAATTTCCAAAAGCGAATACCTTTCAAGCTTTTTAGATAAACTTTCATTGTTGATATCGTATTCCTTATCCGGAAGGGTACGTAAGAATCTGCCTTTACCTTGCCTTGACATAATTATTCCTCTGTTTTCAAGAATATGAAAGGCTTCTCTCAAAACATTCCGGCTTATATCCCATTTCTTAACTAATTCACGTTCCGATGGAAATTGATCGCCCGGTTTAATCTTATGTTCATCTATAAGCTTATATAATGCTTCTACCACTTCTTCATAAAGAAGAGTACGATTTATTCCAATTTTCATCCTGACTCTCTCACTTTATTATATTATTCTTCCCAAGTTTTATATATTAATATATATATTAACATCTCATATACCTGTAAGTCAATATTAAATACTTAAGGCCAGTCCTGAAAGGTAAATTTCTTTATGTGTATTTAACTTCAGAAAAAATTCTTC
>NZ_DAMBYD010000017.1:0-47451 GCF_032051575.1 Aminipila sp.
CTGGATGAAAAAGTTTATATTTATTCAGTTGTCTACTTGACGGGGAGCGGTTCATTTTGGCAGTCTTTTTTAATTTTTAAATAGTATTTTTCTACAGGAAATCTACAGAATGAATTCAGGTTGGATACAGATAAAACGTGTAATCTCTAAAGGAAATAATTACAAAAAATCATATGGAGGGACAATTATGAAAAAATGGATAGCAGTAATATGCGCAGTTACACTTGGATTTTCTGCAACGGGATGCGGACAGACAAAAGAAGTGTCCGTAAAACAAGTTCTGAGTGAAAAACCGGCGGGGGAAATAACAGTGTCCTGTTATGACACAATGGTGTATAAAGATTTCCTTAAAAAAGCTGCTAAATCTTTTGAAAAATCAAATCCTGGTACAAAAATAAAGGTAGAAGCTATTGGGGTTATGCCGGAAGTAAAAGAATCAGAAAGCGATGGTGTTTCCGTTTCAGTGGTAACAACAGGGGATGATGAACAGGAACGCTTAGATTATATCAGTAAAATTAATACAGAATTGATGAGTGGAAAAGGTGCAGATGTACTGGCAATGGACATACTGCCTTATTATAAATATGCAGATAGCGGTCAACTTGAAGATTTACAGACTTACATGAAAGAAGACAGTAGTTTTGATATAAGCGATTACAGAAAAACTGTATTAGACGCAATGAAATATCATGGCGGCCTGTATGTGATGCCATTGGACTATATGTTTGATTATATTGCATATGATTCTACATTTTTCACAGAAAAAGAAAAACAGAGTTTGCAAGGCAGCAGCAAATTTACATACAAACAATTGATTCAATCCGGTAAGATACCGTTTCAACGGGCAAATATAAGTACTGCAGGACAAATCAGAATGTTTAGATTAACAGAATCTCAGATGTTTAGAAAATTACTACGGTTAGATTATGGGAATTATATTGATATTGAAAACAGAAAAGTAAATTTTACTGATGGAAGTTTTGTTAAACTGTTGGAATCTGTAAGAGAATATGGAGAAAAGGGATATTTAGAGGCGGATTCTGAATCTGGACAATTGACTATAGAAGATTTTGAAAAAATAAAACAGGAAAAATTACTTTTTAAAATAAAAGGAAGTTATTCTTTATTGTCAGATGTTTTAAGAAGTACTGGAAAGAAAGATTTTTTCTCTTTTGATACATCCGGTGGAGACGAAAATAATGATAAAATTTTAGGAGTTTTGGCAAATGAAAATGGTGACATTAATTTAGATTATATGCAGGCTTACGGAATTAATTCAAATTCAAAAAATAAAACTCTTGCATGGGCCTTTATTAAATTTCTGATGAGTGAGAACATGCAATCAAGCACTGAATTTTCAGCTTTGCCTATAAATAATAAGGCTCTTAAGGAAAAAGTCAAAATGGATATTTCAGATATTTTAGGAATATCGTCTGATAAAGGATCTGAAAACCAAAATAAAGAATTAACAGAAACACAGCGGAAAGTCTATGACTATTATTTAAAATCCGTTAATGATTTTTCGGATGAGCTGAATCACTATACTATTCAGGATGATACAGTTAAAGAAATGATTAACACTGAAGTGGCTTATTATTTCGATGGTTCAAAAAAAGCTACTGAAGTCGCAAGTACTTTGCAGGAAAAAATACAGTTGTATTTAAATGAATAAAATATTAATTGCTTGTTAGGATTTTCTTAGGAATTAAACTATTAAATATTAAGATACAATCTGTTTGTTTTTGATATTATCTATGCAGTAAATAATTAGTAATGAGTTAAGTGAGGTTTATTATGAAAAAATGGATTGCGGTCATATGCGCGGTTACTCTTGGATTTTCAGTAACAGGTTGCGGACAGAAAAATGAAGGAGTGGTAAAACAATTGTTAAGTGAAAAGCTGTCAGGTGAAATCACAGTAAGTTGTTATGATACTATGCTTTATAAAGATTTTCTTGAAAAAGCTGCTAAAACTTTTGAGAAAAAAAATCCAGGTACAAAAATTAAGGTAGAAAGCTTTGCACCTATGCCTGAAATAAAAGAATTAGAAGGAGGCGGATCTATTGTATCCACATCAAAGGAAGATGATGAACAGAAACGAGCAGACTATGTCAGTAAAATAAATACAGAGCTTATGAGTGGAAAAGGTGCGGATGTATTGGCAATGGATATTCTACCTTATTATAAGTATGCAGATGGCGGTCAACTGGAGGATTTGCAGCTTTATATGGATGCGGATAGCAGTTTTAATATAAAGGATTACCAAAAAAATATATTAGATGCAATGAAATATCATGACGGTCAATACATCATGCCTTTAGATTATATGTTTGACTATCTTGCTTATGACGCTTCGCTTTTTAATGAGAATGAGAAGCAAAGTTTACAGAAAAGTGATAAGTATACATATAAGAAGTTGTTTGATATTGGCAAGGAACCACTTCAGCGTGCAAATACAGATGCTACTGAACCAGTCAGAATGTTTGATCGGTTCGCCGGAACGGATATGGTTAGAGAAATGCTGAGAACTGATTATAAAAACTATATTGATATTGAAAACAAAAAAGTAAATTTAATAGACGGAAAATTTGCTGGACTATTGGAGTCCGTAAAGAAATATGGAGAAAATGGTTATTTAGATATAGAGCCAAACTATAAAGAGTTGTCCGTAGAAGATCTAGAGAAAATGGATAGGCAGCACTTTGTATTTAAAACAAAAATGGATACTTCATTAATAGATGAAGCGTTAAAAAGTGCAGGAATCAATTCAAATGGACCTGTATCGGACGGTGGAGACACTAGTAACGATAAATCATTGGGTTCTTTGACCAATGACAATGGAGAAGCACAATTTAGATATATGCAGGCTTATGGAATTAATTCAAATTCCCAAAATAAAGCCTTGGCATGGGCTTTCCTAAAATTTCTCATGAGTGGTGATATACCATTAGAGTCCTATTCTTTTCCTATTAAGAATACAGCACGAATGGATATGATTAAACTGTATATTTCAGGACAGTTATTTGACGGTAAGGCAGATCCAAATAAGGAATTAACAGCGGAACAGAAAAAGGCATATGAGACTTCCACTAAATCTATTGAAAAATTTTCTGATGCTTTAAATTACTATCCAATTAAGGATGATACCATTGATACCATGATAGAAAAAGAAGTAGATAACTATTTTAATGGCTCAAAAACAGCCGATGAAGTTGCAAATACTTTGCAGGAGAAAATAGAGTTATATTTAAATGAATAAATTAAATATGTTAAAAAAATGGAATAAAAGTACAAAAAAATATCGAATTAATCCTGCATTCTGCTTTCTATTTATAGGATTTGCAGGATTAATTGTGTTTTATATATGGCCGTTTTTCGTGTCATTTGGATATGCTTTTATGAATAAACCAGTAAACGGCTCTTTTGTTGGATTTAAGAATTTTATGGATCTGTTTCAAAACAAACCCTATCTTCTGGGACTGAAGAACACGTTGATTTTTATTAGTATGAGTGTACCGCTGGGAATGCTTCTATCATTGATGGTAGCTATACTGATTGACAAAGTAAAGTATCACAAAGAATTGTTTGTGTTGATTTTTCTAATTCCCCTTGTGATTCCGTCAGGTTCAATGGTTTTTTTTTGGAAGGCTTTGTTTATGAATCAGGGGTATGTCAATGGAATATTGAATGCTGTAGGGGTTCAGGGCGTTAATTGGCTGGAAACTTCGGCGGCGCTGTATGTCGTTGTGCTGATTTTTATTTGGAAGAACCTTGGCTATAATATGGTTTTATTCATGGCAGGGTTACATAACATACCAAAGGAGCATTATGAGGCAGCTGCAGTTGACGGTGCAAATGGTATTCAGAACTTCTTTTATATAACCTTACCTGGAATGGTACCAATGATTGTACTAGTTTCAATTATGTCCATCATTAATTCCTTTAAGGTATTTAAAGAAATATACTTGATAACTGGGAAATACCCTCATGAAAGCATCTATATGCTCCAGCACTTTATGAATAATATGTTCTACTCATTAAATTATCAGAAACTGACAACAGCAACAAGTGTAATGGTCTTGCTTATTACTTTGCTTGTTCAATTTTTGCTTTGGTTTGAAAGGAGGCATAGTGAATGAGCCGTGGATTAGAAAATAAGGTTATTGTAGCAATACTGATTGCACTTAGTGTCCTGTTTATGATTCCACTAGTGGTAACTATAACAAATTCCTTCATGACGGGAAATGACATCATATCTCACTATACTACATCACTTTCTGTTTTTGATTTGGTAAATGGGGTAAAGGAGAAATTTATACGAATTCCGTTAATTCCCAGCCAGATCACAGTTTCACAATACAAAGAGACTTTGATTAACCAGCCATCCTTTTTAATTTTGCTGGCTAACTCTATTAAGATTACAGTACCAATAGTAATAGGAAATGTTATCGTGTCGGTACTAACGGCCTATGGATTTACGATTTGGACTTGGAGACATAAAGAAAAAATATTCTTAATATATATTGTAGTCATGCTGATGCCGCTTCAGGCTGTTTTGGTACCTAATTATATTGTGGCGGATAAACTTGGTCTGACAACCAGTTATTTTGCCATCATTCTTCCGGGGATTTTTTCTCCGTTTGGTACTTTTTTACTAAGGCAGATGATGAAGGGAATCCCTAAAGAATACTTTGAAGCGGCTCGGGTGGATGGGGCAGGTGCGCTTTATATTTTTTGGCATATAGGTCTTCCTCAGATAAAATCAGGAATCGCAGCTTTATCTATGCTGGTATTTATTGAATACTGGAATATAGTGGAGCAAGCTATAATCTTTATCAAAGAGTATTACAGAGAACCGCTTTCCGTATTTCTTTCTATGATACCTTCACAGAATGTCAGCTTGATTTTTGCGGTCTCTACGGTCTATATGATGTTACCGCTTTGGTTTTTAACTATTGGACAAAAAGATTTGGAAAAAGGAATTGAGATGTCTGGCATAAAATAAAAGTAAAAGGAAATGTATGATGAATAACAATAATCATGTAAAAGGAAGAATTAATGTTAAAACAATAGGAGCAGGATTTATCATCTTAATTCTCATTCTAACCTTCGTTTCAAAAACTGTTTATAACTATAACCTGCCCGTTGTAACGGCAGTTATTCCAGTAAACGGAAAGCTGGATAAAACAGAATCAGCTAAGGGGATTGCAGAATGGGCGGATAAGCTGGAAGTATATACCGATACCGGAGGAAATGTGGAAGAGATTTTTGTAAAACAGGGGGATTATGTACGGAAAGGACAGCCAATTGTCCGAGTATCCTTATCAGAGGAGGAAATAACTAAAAATAGAGATAAGGCTTATGAAATCCAGCAGGTGGATATGGATATTAAGAATGCAGAAGATGATTGCAGTGACTCAAAAAAACTATATGAGCAAGGCGCTGCACCGAAGAACGACTATGAAAAAGTAGATAGAGAACTAAAGGCACTATATATAAAAAAACAGAAGCTGATGCTTGAATACCAAGACACGTCTGATTCTGGTTCAATGACAGTATATGCTCCAGATAATTTAGTTGTTTCGGAATTATCCATACATAAAGGGCAGAAGGTTAGCAGTGGAGAACTTGTTGCAAAATGCGGATTGACTCAAAATTTAAAAGTAAATTGCAGTATTACCTTAGATAACAATTTTATAACGGAGGGCGATAAATGTAAGCTGGAGAATTCATCCTATAGTTTCGAAGGAACCGTTACTGAGGTAAAAGCAGTAGAAGGGAAAAAAGCAGTATCCATATTAATTCAATCGGATAAAGTAAAAGCTGGAGAAACCTTTGATGTTAAATTTGAGAAGAAAGGTGCTGAATCGCACACACTTGTACCAAACGGTGCGTTGAATAAGGATAGTGAGGGATATTTTCTATATCAGATAAAACAAAGGGAAGGCATGCTTGGTAAAGAATTCTATGTAGAAAAGCTGAAAGTCTATATTGGTGATAATGATAATGAAAATACAATCATAACAAAAGGTATTACTTTTTTTGAACCGGTTGTATTGCTTTGCAACAAAGAATTGTCAAAAGGGGATACGATAGTACTTGAAAATGAAGGTGATTTCTTTGCAGAAAAAAATTAGGCATTTTTTATGGCTGCTTACAGCTACATTTCTTATGGGACTTTTCATCCTATCAATTCATGTAAGAATGATGGATTGTAAGGATTGGCTTCTTGTGACTCCAATTACCTCCGATTCATCGCGAATTAATACAGAGGCATTAGAAAAGACCAATGGGGGGGTATTTCTTTTGACATATGAGATTCTGTCAAAAGAAAATCTTCAGGCGTTAAACGCAAATTATGATGTGGCAGTAATAAAAACCAACTTTACTTATCCCTTTATTATGCATAAAAAGCTTCTTGAAGGCTCTTTTTTTACTGAAAAAGATCAAAAAGAACGAAAAAATTTGGCTGTTCTAAATAAAACTTCTGCCTATGCCATGTTTGGAAATATTAATGTAAGCGGATTGAAGATTAAAATGGGTCAGAACCAGTATACTGTAACCGGTGTAATTGATGATGAAAGTGAAGATAAAAGCATTTATATTCCGGTTTCCTGTTCAGAGGAAAATCCCAGGTCCTTTGTTGTTGGATTAGAAAATAACTTAACAAGAGAGCAAATTAAAAACCAATGTAAATCAATACTTTCAGAAGAAAGTGGGTATCGTTTTATTTACTTTGGCGACTTGGCAGAAGTAGTTTATGGAGTGTTTCTTATTGGATTAAAACTTGCTGCAATTAGTATTTTTTTGTTCTTTATTCAGAGAAGTAATTGCAGGCTGCAACAAAACATAAAGGAATACAAAGATTTATTGAAAAGGCATTATGCACGTGAGCTGTTTGAATTTTATCCCAAAAAAGTAATAAAAATAGGTTTTGCATTTACCTGTATGATAACAATGATTATTTTGATTTTGAATCTTATATTTAGCTCCATAGAGTATTTTTTATTTTGTCATGATAATATATGGGTTTTGCAGTTAAATGATTCTTCGGCCTTTGGATTTATTACTTCAGCCTTAAAAACAAGTATTTATTTATCAGTGTTTTTTATAATCGGGTTTTCCATAAATATTTGTTTATTATTAATGGAAAGATTACATTCATCAGGAGATTGGAATAATGGCAAAAATACGAATTAAAGATTTAAAAAAAATTTATCCCGGCAATGTGACAGCGGTACATAATTTTAATTTGGAAATAGGAGATAAGGAGTTTATAGTTCTGGTTGGTCCTTCTGGCTGTGGGAAATCAACCATGCTACGAATGATTGCAGGGCTGGAGGATATCAGTGAGGGTGAATTATATATAGGGGATAAACTGGTAAATAATGTAGCATCCAAAGATAGGAATATAGCAATGGTGTTTCAAAACTATGCTTTATATCCACATATGACGGTATTTAAAAACATGGCTTTTGGGCTTATTTTAAGGAAGATGCCAAAAGAAGAAATAAAGCAAAAAGTTGAAGAAGCGGCTGAAGTGCTGGGGATTGAAGATTTTCTTAACAGAAAGCCGAAGGCTCTTTCAGGGGGGCAGCGTCAGCGTGTTGCCCTGGGCCGTGCTATGGTAAGAAATCCTGAAGTTTTTCTGCTTGACGAACCTCTTTCCAATCTGGATGCTAAATTGAGAACCCAAATGCGTACAGAGATTTTAAAGCTGCATAAAAAACTGGAAACTACTTTTGTATACGTCACACATGATCAGACGGAAGCCATGACGATGAGTGATCGTATGGTGGTGATGAAGGACGGATACATTCAACAAATTGGCACACCTCAGAATCTATACAATAATCCGTGCAATGTATTTGTTGCAGGTTTCATTGGCAGCCCTCAGATGAACTTTTTCAGTGGAAGAATTATTAAAAGACAAGAACAATATGTTGCTGAATTTGAAGAAAAACACATTGCTCTTCCCCAGTGCAAACAAGAAAAGTTTGCTGAATATGAGGGGACAGAAGTTGTGTTAGGTATTCGACCTGAGGATGTTTCAGTCCAAAATATAAGCAGTAATTCTATTCCGATGAATATTGAGTTAATTGAACATATGGGTTCGGAGATGTACCTGCACTGTACTTTAAACGAAAACAAGTTTATCGTGAGAACACAGATAAGTGAGGAATACACCATTGGGTGTACTGCGTTTATGGCGTTCAAAGAGGATAGATTGCATATCTTTGATAAGGATACAGAAATGACAATCTAAAATTCAGCAACAATATTAAATCTATAAATATTGATATATTTTTCTGTATCTAATCAAAAAAAATAAGCTCATTATAACGGATAGCCCTTCGGAAATGGTAACTGCTATCCATGCCCCCTTGATCCCAATTAAAGGTGGCAGTACAAGTAACCCCGCGGAAAGAAACACAAAGGTTCTTAAAAAAGATATAATCGCAGAGATTTTACCATTTGAAAAGGCGGTGAACAAAGCGGAGGAAAATATATTAAATCCTGAGAACAAAAAGGATATATTATATAGCATAAATCCACTTATGGCTAAGTTATACACATTACTGCCCTTATGTGCAAAGATGCTTGTTAGAAGAGGCGCACAAAGGCTGGAGGAAATATATATTACTAGAGAACTCGCCAGCACAAAAGAAAAACAGTATTTAAAAATTCTTTTTATTTGAGCAATGTTCTGGCTACCGTAATTATAACTGATTATCGGAGAAACTCCCATAGAAAAGCCCAGTAAGGCTGCCTTAAGTAGGAAATCTACGTAAAGTAATATGGTAATAGCTGCTACACCATCTTCTCCCAGATATCTAAGCATAATAGCATTATATAAAAAAGTTATTACCGCATTTGACAGTTCGGTAACCATTTCCGAGGAACCATTTGCACAGCCGTGGACAAGTATACCCATACGTAATTTTGTTTTTACAAAACATAAAGTTCCTTTTCGGTTAAGTGAAAAATAAAAGAGCCCGACTAAAGAAGGAACCATAATTCCTATGCCCGTGGCTAAAGCTGCCCCACTGATACCCATGTTCAATGGAACTATAAAAATATAGTCAAGAATCATGTTCAGACCGCCGCCAACAATAGTGAGACCAAGTCCTAGATGGGGATTTCCAGCTGTAATAAATAAATATTGAAAAATCATTTGTAATATTGTAGGAGTTGTAAATAATAAAAGAGTAAATGCATAGTCGTAGCAATAATTCATTAATAGGTCATTTGCCCCCAAGAATCCAAGCATTGGCTTCATAAATACAGCACCTAAAATAGTAAGGGTTAAGCCTATAGCTATACCTGCATAAACAATCAGGCTAAAGTTCTCTTTTGCCTCTTGAAATTTATCTTCTCCCATTTTTTTTGCAATTAATGCACTGCCGCCAGCGCCAAGCATTACACCGATGGCAATGACCGCGTTAAATAAAGGATAAGCTATATTTAATGCTGAAAGTGCGTTTGTATTGATATATTTTGAAACAAAAGCACCATCTACAATACTATACATGGACATAAATACCATCATTGCAATAGTTGGGATGGAATAACTAATAAGTGATGTAAAGTTAAAATTTTTCTGTATGTTGTTCATAAAAACTCCCTTAAAATTTAGTGTATATATATAGAATAAACTATACAGTAACAATATAGTCAAGAAAAAATATTGAAATCGAAAAATTTATTAAGATAATATTGACAAATATTGGTTTATAGAATAAGTTAGCATTAGGAAACACAACCAGTTTAAAAGTTATAGCTAGAGATTTGTAAAGATGTAAGGGAGGATAAATATGTTGGACAACAGTGCACTATTTAAAATTGGTTACGGGCTTTATGTTTTAACCGCAAAGGATGGAAGCAAAGACAACGGCTGTATTATCAATACAGTAATGCAGGTTACAAGTTCACCACTTGTTATTACTTTAGGGGTAAATAAGCAGAATTACACTCATGACATGATTATGAATACAAAAGAATTTAATGTATCTATACTGAACGTAAAATCAGAATTCTCTATTTTTAAAAATTTTGGATTCCAATCTGGCAAGGAGGTAGACAAATTTGCAGATTTTAAGGCAGTAGAAAGAGCAGAAAATGGCATCCTATATATTACTGAAAATACAAATGCATGTCTTTCAGGAAAAGTGTTAAAAACCTTTGATTTTGGTACACACACACTATTTAAGGCTGAAGTGGTTAATGCTATGAGCTTTTCTGATGAAGAAACACTAACCTATAGTTATTATCAGAAGTATGTGAAGCCTGCACCAAAGCCTGTAGAAAAATCTGGTTGGAGATGTAAGGTTTGTGGGTATATATATGAAGGAGATCCACTGCCATCAGATTTTATCTGTCCGGTTTGTAAGCATGGGGCTGTAGATTTCGAGAAAATATAAAGTTAAAGATAAAAAGGAGAGAAGAACATGGAACTAAAAGGTACAAAAACTGAAAAGAATTTAATGGCAGCATTTTCTGGCGAATCAGAAGCTAGAAATAAGTACACTTATTTTGCTTCCAAGGCTAAGAAAGAGGGATATGAACAGATTGCTGAATTATTTTTAAAAACAGCCGATAACGAAAAAGAGCATGCAAAGCTTTGGTTTAAAGCTCTTGGTGGGTTAAATGATACTGCTACAAATCTTTTGGCAGCGGCAGAAGGTGAAAATTATGAATGGACCGATATGTATGAAGGCTTTGCCAAGGATGCTGAAGAAGAAGGATTTACTGAGTTAGCAGTTCAGTTCAGAGCAGTTGCTCAGGTTGAAAAGCATCACGAAGAAAGATATAGGGCACTGCTAAATAATGTTAAGACTAACACCGTATTTGAAAAGTCAGAGGAAAAAGTATGGGAATGCCGTAACTGTGGACATCTTCATACGGGGAAAGAAGCTCCTGGAGTATGTCCAGTATGCAATCACCCACAGAGTTATTTTGAGGTAAGAAAAATAAACTATTAATTGGAATTTAATTTGAGCTGCAATAATTTGACTTATGTGCTCTCAAATTTATGAAAACATAGAAAATATGGCAACATTTTGAACAAAAAGCTACCCAACTTTTTAGAAATTAAATAGTTGGGTAGCATATTTTGTAGGCGTTTAAAATTGTTTTGAAAACTTGTCAAGAACAGAACCGTCCATACGATATACTCGAATATCCTTAACCATTTTAGCACCCCAGTTCCTGTAATGCTCAGCTGCAGGTTCATTCCAGTCATGAACCCACCATTCTAAACGACCGCAGTCTCTTTCTTTCGCAATATTTGCAAGACAGGAAAGCATAGATTTGCCATATCCACACCCTCTCATTTCTGGTTCAATATATAAGTCAACTAAAGCAATACCTGGTTTCCCAAGGAAAGTTGAAAAACTTTCATGAAAAAATGCAAAACCAACAGGATTACCATTGGACTCACCTAGCAGGCACTCAGCACCATGTTGATCAAACATGTATTTCTCTAGAATATCTGCAGTTACTGATACATAGTCAAGTTCATCTTCATAAGAAGCTAGGTCTCGAATGTATTTAACAACTAAAGGTGCATCTTTCTTCTCAGCAAATCTTATGGTGAAACCTGGTAAATTAGTATTAACCATCTAAAACCTCCATACTTTTCAATACTATAAAACGGTCTCAATAAACTCTATAGCAAAATTAGAGAACTGCTCTGGATTAGACATTAGAGCCGGATGACCACCAGTTTCAAATATACGCATTTGTCCGTGTCCAATTTTTCCAATCATATTTGAAAACAGCGTATTATAAAAATTAGGATTAATTAATTTTACGAATTCATCTTCCTTACTGCCCGTTAATAAAATGGGTGAAGCTAACTCTGATAAATCCTTATGAAAAAATTTGCCAATTGTTTTTGCGTGTTCATAAAGGGCTTTTGTATCATTGTCCACTACGCCTTCCCAATCTTCTCCGTGCATCATGTAGTAAAAAGCTTTAGCATTTTCGTCCTGTTTTGAGGCCTCTCTATCCGTAACAACATTCTCAATAAAGGCAGGAAAAGGCTGCTCCCCTTCAAAACTATCAGCTATTACTTTATTTACTAAGTCAGGGCGCTCTAACGCAACATTTATGGCCACTAAAGCCCCGCCGCTGCTTCCTATTACGTTTACTTTTTTATAGCCTGCCTGTTCTATAAAAGCTATAACCTGTAATGCTTCATCATACCATAAATCTGTTGCAAAGCTTTCGACACGGTCAGATTTACCATGTCCTAAAAAATCCATAAGGATTACTTCAAACTTCTGTGAAAATAATTCTACTAATGAAGAAAACATCTTAGAAGAGGCAGTATTTCCATGCAAAAAAACCACAGGCTCTCCATTTCCATAAGCCTCATAATAGCAGGATTTATTCTTATACTTAAAATACGGCATTTATATTCCCCCTTTGCTTATGATAGTAGAATAAAACATTTTACAGGAATAAGCAATTATTTCTATTTAATTCTTGTTTACTGTAAATAAAAAACCTGAAGCATATACTTCAGGTTTTGGATAATTATATGTATTTACATTATGAAGCCAAGAATTAAAAATACTAGGATAGACAGAGCGAAAGGAACCATTACTAATGGTGCAGATGTCCTAAAGTATTCAGCATTGGTCGTTTGAGTAGAGGCTGAAGCCAGAATAACGGTATCGGAATACATGCAGATGTGGCCTCCAAAAGCAACGGCAGAAACTAAAGCACCAGCACATAAGAAAACATTAACTCCTAGGGCAGCGGCAAGCGGGCCTACTATAGGAAAGGCGATTGCCGCAAGACCCCAGAAACTTCCTGAAGCAAAGGATAACAGACCTATTACTACGAAGATTGTAACTGGAAGTAATGCTGGATTAACTGTCTTTAAAGCAACGTCTACGACGAAATTGACCAGACCAAGCTGTCCGTTTACTTCAATTAATACGTATGATAAAACAATAATTACTAAAGTTGGAAACATGTCAACTAAGCCACCCATAACACTATCAAAGAATTTCTGAACATTCATTAAACGCTGTGGAATATACATAACAAAACATACAGCAATGGCAGCAAAAAGACCAATTAAAATATCTTCAGTTATAATTGTTAAAGCTGCAACTACCAGCATAGGAATCAAAAAGTTAAAGGCTCTACAAGATATATTTGCGAATCTCTTTTCTTCATCTGGAATTTCAACTAAAGCTTCTTTAGAGGTTTCAGAAAAAACTTGACCTGTTTCTAAAGCTCTTTGTTCTGCTTTTTTCATAGGACCAAATAAAGGCAAAATTTTTAATGAAAATAGGGGAACACATAAAACTGCAAGCCAGGCATAAATCATAAAGGGAATTGCATGAGCGTAAGCACCAGCGGCAGAAAGCCCTTCTGTCATATGTGCCGTCTTCATTTGTGCACTCATAAAAGCAGCCCAGGTGGAAATTGGAACAATAGCACAAACCGTTACGCCGGTAGAGTTTACGATGTAGGCTAACATTTCTCTTGAAACCCGGTGCTTATCTGTAATATCTCTTACAGCAGCTCCTACAGCAAGCGAATTCAGATAATCGTCAACAAATACAATAATGCCTAAAATCCAGGTTCCAAGCAGAGAGGCCTTTCTTGTTTTTAGCACCTTATGAGTTAAATTAGAAAAGCCTAAAACCCCTCCAGATTCCTGCATAAGCATAACCATCGATCCAAATAAACCACAAAGCATTAAAACCCAAGCGGTGTTACTATCTGCCAACACCGTGTAAAGCCCGGCTACGAAGCCATTGAAGGCAGTTAAAGGATGACCGTGAGCGACTAAAAGAAAGCCCGATGCAACCCCGAGAAACAATGAAATAAAAGTGTCTTTTGTTATAAGTGCAAATACAATAATTACTACTACTGGTATTAGACTTAATAAACCGAAAGTATCCATGATACACTCCTCTCTTTTTTGAAGAATAATAATTTATCTGAAGGACTTTCCTGAAAGAATAATTTCACTTATAGCAACTCCAAAAATCTTTGAATTATCCATAAGACTTTTTATGGATATATACTCATTTTCTTCGTGGCAGGTATCTTCGTCTTCAGGAAAAATAGGTCCCCAGGATACAATATTTGGCATTGCTTTAGCATAAGAACCCCCATAAGCTAAAACAAATTCATTTTTACGACCGCTTACTTGATCATAAGCTTTGGCAAAAGCTTGCATAAAAGGACGGTCTTTACTAACATATACGGCAGGAAGATTGGTAAATGAGGTTAACGAACCCCCGTAATATTTTGCTAAATCTTCAAATCTATTTATAATATCTTGGGCGTTTGTACCATAAGAGTATCGTACATTAACAATTAACGTTGCAATATTATTTTCAACGTTTAAAATTGTTGGAGTAAATACATTCCTATGCACGAATTCTTCATTATAATATTCACTTTGGCTATAAAGTCCAAGGGCAGTACCATTCAAATCACTAAATTTTTCATTGATCATATATACTAAATCTAAAAGCCTATTTTGTTTTAAAGTTAAATTAGATAAGTGTTTCGCCATATTAAAAATTGCATTTTGACCTTTTTCTGGCTGGCATGAGTGAACAGCCCTCCCTAAGGCTTTATGGGTACATGGAACGAGAACGCCATCGGTATTCTCCATTATTTCTGCGGTGCATAAACCTGGAACAATATTGGCAGCAGTTCCTGCAGATATGGAGACTAAGGAGCCAGCATCTTTTGAAATGCAGCCAAGAGGAAACTCTATGGTAATGTCCATACAGCCTTTTTCAATATTACATAGAGGAAATTCACCGTCGGGGGTAAAACCATAATCAGGCAAAGGAAATTGTTTCACGTATGCATCCATATCTGTCCATTCTACTTCCTCCTGAGTTCCTAAAATGAGCTGTATCTTTTTACATAAAGGGAACCCCAGATTCAAAACAGCTTTCATGGCATATAAAGAGGCAATAATTGCACCTTTATCATCAATAGCTCCTCTACCAAATATTTTTTCATTTTTAATTACAGCTTGAAAAGGTGGGGTGTTCCATTTTTTCATATCACCGGGTGCCACTACATCTACATGAGAAAGAATTCCTAGTGTTTCATCTCCATGACCGATTTCAATAACTCCCACCTGATTATCTAAATAAGAATGGGCCTCAAAGCCCAAATCCCTGCCTAAGTTTAAAGCATAAGTTAAGGCTTCGGTTACTTGTTGTTTATCAGCTGAAATGCTGGGTATCTTAATAAAGCCGGCTAAAGCTTCTAACATGTCAGGCTGCATATAGTCTATATATTGAATAATTTTTTCGTTGTACATAAAATCTCATCTCTCTTTCAATAAAATAATAAACCCCGGAGTAACTCCGGGGTCAATCATGTATTTTTATTATTTAATTATAGCGTAAACTTTATAAAGGGCCATACGCTTGCCACTTTCAAAGTAGTTGGTATTTTCACGACCATAGATTTCGCCAGTAAGTTCATAGCCATTTTTTTCGGCATATTCTATCAGAGGATTTATCATATCAGAGATGCTTTCACTATAATAAACTTCGGTGTAGATACAACGTTCTGCTTTTTCTTCTATAATATCAGAAGAGCCATTTGTAATCTGAGTTTTTAAGGTTTTATTTACAGACAAGTACTTTTTTAGTTTAAAATCCTTCTCATAAATATTATAGAAAAAGGAAAGCGAAACATACATCCAGTCTTCTCTATCTAGTTTAAGACTGCCTTGCATATACTTGGCTATATGATCCATCTCATCGTAATAATCTTCTTTTCTTAGTTCTGAAGGCATATTGCCTTGCTCAAATTTACCAACTAGGTTTATTTCTTTATGATAGTCCTCATCCCACTCCTGTAACATAGAAAGAGATTTAACTTTTTTTTGAATTTCTTTAATAAGATCCGATCTTCTTTCCTGAATGACATCACCTATTTTTTCTAACGCCAGGCCACCCATAATTGTTTTTATATCTTTTAAAGATAAATCTAAATCTCTATAAAAAAGAACATCAGTTAAACGCATTAAATCATCAGAAGAATATACCCAATAATTATTTTCCTCATTTTTTTTAGGTGTAATAATTCCTTCTTTCACATAAAACCTGATCATTTCTGTAGAAATTTCCAGTGATTTCGATATTTCACCAACTGTTAAATACATGGGCAGCCACCTCGTTATTATAAATTTTACACACAGTATAACATAATTTTTAAATATTTAACAAGCCTGCCCCTTGAGCATTCAGGTCAGCTTTTTCCTGAGGGATGGCGACTCTCATAAGATAAGCTTTAACCTGTGCAGGTGTCAGCTTTGGGTTTGCGGCATGAAGGCAGGCGGCTGCCCCAGCCACAGCCGGAGCGGACATGGAAGTGCCTGACTGTCGTAAATACCGTTTATTAGTGCTTGCATCCAGTGAAAGTACATCCATGCCTGGAGCAAGTAAATCAGGCTTAATTGCTCCAGTGGCCGTCGGTCCACGACTGGAAAAATCAGGGACCTCTCCGTTTGGATTTATAGAACCTACGGTTATTACAGCCGGGCTGGTTCCTGGGGAGGTAATGCTTCCAGCCTTCGGCCCACTGTTGCCAGCAGCAACAACTATGGTAATTCCCATATTTACCAGAGAATTAGCGCCTAATACCAGAGGGTCGGCCACATCGTCTTGACCGTCTCCGTCCATATCAAAGCTTGCAGCATCAATGCCTAAAGATAAATTTAAAACCCGAATATTATATTTCTGGTGATTATCTGCAACCCATTGCATTGCGGCTAAAATATCCGAAGTGTTACCATTTCCTTCATTATCTAAAGCCTTTAGTGCTGCAATGTTTGCTTTAGGAGCAGTGCCCATACAAATCAAGGAGCATGCGTTTTCTGGAAACATATTACGAATCGTTTCCACTATAGTATTACCACCAAACATATAGCCATTACCAGCAGCCAGACCAGCAACGTGAGTACCGTGGCCGTCATCATCATAAGGAATGATACTGTTATTTACAAAGTCTTTAAAGGCAACAATTCTGTTTACGGGTTTAACAATATCATAATGAGGAGATATTCCTGTATCTATTATGGCAATAGTAACTCCCTCCCCGCAAAGGGAACCTGAAAAAACATTTTTTCGGAGTTTTCTGTTTTTTGCATTTTTTTTTCCGATAAGAGAAAAAGGGTCTGTAAGTACAGAGGTTGTCTCTACTGGTAGTTTTGAAACTTCTGCGTCCATTGAAATAAGTGAAATATTTGTATTACATTTAATGCTGCTAAGTTTTCGAATAGGGACCTCAACGCATAGAGCATTTATAAAAGGCAGTTCATATTTAATTTTTCCATAGTTTTCTAAGACACACTGTCGTATTTGGTTTATATTTTTCTTAGAATATATAATTACAGGCATAGTGCCTTTACTATCCTTCATTTCAAAGCCCTCCTTTTAGGGTGTAATTCTGGTTTTATACCATAATATGCAAGGCATTCCCCATGTGATATAAAAGGGCTTGTATGAAGTTGGTTTGTTTTACAGCTAGATTTATTTACTTAAGAATGAACTTGTTAACTGAGGTATTAAGTTTCTGTGATTGTAAGAAAAGATGTTCACTAGTTGCAGCACTTTCTTCTGTTGTTGCAGTATTCGTCTGAACCACAGAGGAGATTTGTTCTATACCTTCTGTTATTTGGCTAACCGTATATGCCTGTTCATCTGAATCAGAGGCAATTTGCTTTAGTGTTTGAGTAACTGCTGTCACCTTTTCTACTATAACATTTAATGCAGAAGCCGTTTCACTGGCAATATGAACACCATTATCTACAGCATTTACAGTACCCTCAATAAGACGGGTAGTACTTTTAGCAGCATCTGCTGATCTTTGTGCCAGATTACGGACTTCATCTGCAACAACGGCAAATCCTTTTCCGGCAGTGCCTGCCCGGGCAGCTTCTACAGCAGCATTCAGTGCAAGAATGTTTGTTTGGAATGCAATATCATCAATTGTTTTAATAATTCTGCCAATTTCCGATGATTTCTCAGATATATCTGCCATAGCAGATGACATGTCCTTCATATGCTGATTTCCTGTTATTACATTGTTATGAGCTTCTTCAGATAAGTCATAAGCCTGTTTTGCATTGGAGGCATTAGTCTGAATTTTATCAGACATTTCTATTAGTGAAGAAGAAAGTTCTTCTATGCTGCTGGCCTGTTCTGTGGAACCCTGCGCAAGTAGCTGCGCACCCGAAGAAACTTGAGAAGAACCTTCCTCTACCTTTTTTGAAGCTATATGGATTTCCTGTAATGTTGAATTTATGGATTGGTGGAAGTTTTCAAGGCTTAGGGCTAAATTATGAAAATCTCCTTTAAAATCGGAATTTAAGGATGTTTTTAGATTACCACTTTCTAACTGCAGCATAAAACCAGATATATCTGATATATATGAATTTAAGCTGGTTGACATCTCACGGAGATCTTCTGCCAGTTTACCCACCTCATCGTCAGAGTGGAATTCTATATGTTGTTTCAAACTTCCCTGTGCCATGCTGCTTGCCACCTCAGTAATTTCGCTAATTGGTGTAAGCACATTTTTAATAAGTGATTTACGTATAAGTATACTAATGATTACAGAAACTACTAGAGTAAATATACTTGTAGCAATTAATATACTTATAATAATAGACATCTTTTTCATAGCATCGGAGATGTTTTCATTAGCAAAACCCATGAAATCATCAACATTCTGGTTTATCCTTGTGGCAGTATCATCAAATTGGCCCATAGTAGCATTCCCAGCTTCTGTGCCACCTTCTATGTATGCGTTTGCCATTTTTATTCCAGTTTGATAATAGGCCTCAAAAGCTTTGAGTATCTCATTAAGCTCTGCAGTTTTATCGGGATTCAGTTTTTTTAATTCTTCAACAAGCGTACGCACATTTTCTGCATTGACCGCAGCTTCATCAAACCCATCATCAAGGCCTTCAGCTGCACGGGTAACACTGATATCAGTAAGCCACTGTTGTACCTGAATTACACTTCGTTTCAATTCTTCTCCTTTTATAATTGTTGCAAACTGATTATTCTGTAGTTCTTTTGACATACTTAACACATGGCTGGTCTGGTTAATCTGAAATATGATAAAAATCATAAACAGTAAGACCAAAATAAGCACCGGAGTAAGAAGTTTACTTTTTAAACTATTTTTAGAGAAAAGAGTTTTTAAATTACTTAACATAGTACTAGATTCCTTTCTTCGCATTTTAATGAAAGCATTGTAAATTATAGCTAATTTTAGCATAGTTAGCCCAAGGTAACAATAATTAAATTAGTAATAAAACAAAGAATAACAACATATAATCCGTTTGCCCAAACGTATTTTTTTTGGTATAATACTATGAACTATATAAATAAATAACAAAAGTGGGAGCTGGGAGGTCGCATCATATGGACTCAAAAAAGGTATTAATAATTGAAGATGAAAAAGCAATCTCGGATATTATAAAATTTAACTTAAAAAAAGAAGGCTTTGAAGTGGATGCTGCCTATGATGGGCAAGAGGGGTTAGATAAAGCATTAAATACACAGCCAGATTTAATCTTACTAGATGTAATGCTGCCATCTATGGATGGATTTCAGGTATGTAAACGCGTGAGAGAGGGAAGCACGGTTCCAATTATTATGCTTACAGCTAAGGAGGAAGAAGTAGATAAAGTACTAGGCCTTGAGCTGGGGGCGGATGATTACATTACAAAGCCATTTGGTATGAGAGAGCTTATTGCCAGAATAAAGGCTAATTTAAGAAGGACGGAACTGGCAACAGGAGCGGCAAATGATCCATCAAATATTCAGGACTTTGGAAACCTTGAAATTGATATGAACAGATATGAAGTAAGAAAGAATAATCAGGTACTTGAGCTGACTTTAAGAGAATTTGAATTATTGAAGTATTTAGCAGAAAGGGAAAATAAAGTGTTTTCCAGAGAACAGCTGTTAGAAGAGGTTTGGGGATATGAATATTACGGAGATATTCGGACAGTGGATGTTACGGTTCGAAGGTTAAGGGAAAAACTGGAAGATGATTCCAGCAGCCCTAAATACATTATGACCAAAAGAGGTATAGGATATTACTTTAGGAGGCCATAAAGTATGAATGTAAAAAAATTTAGCCGCAGTATGAGGTGGAAGCTTGTTTTAATTTACTGCTTGTTAGTATTTATTGCAACCACCATTATTGGTGTACTTATTATGAGCCAGCTTGAATCATATTATATTGATTCTACGAAGAAAAATCTGACTAAAAAGGAAGCAACACTTATATCCTCTTTAAATATTTATGACAATTTAAGTGATCATCGGGAAGAAATACAATCAAATATTAACGCGTGGGATAAAACCATACAGGAAGAAATTTTTGTAATTGATGACAAATGCATGATTATTGCATCAAATAATGCAAATCAGGGACGGAGTGCTGTTGATTTACTTGAAACCCCAATTATAATGAATACATTAGTTAAGGGTGAGGTGTGCCAGTCTTATGAAAATATTTCTACCAAAAACTCCACGATTCCTGTTATGAATATGACTTTTCCAATTGGAGAGGGCAAACGGATTTCAGGTGTTATCTATATACGGTCAGATATGACTAGTGTTTATGATACCATAAATGAGTCAAAGCAGATATTTGTACAGGCTATGATCGTAGGGCTTGTTATTACTGTCATTTTAGGAACACTTATATCAAGGAGTATAACAACGCCTATTAACGATGTGACAGAAAAGGCAGAGAAAATGGCACAGGGTGACTTTTCACAAGAGGTTAGCGTCAAATCCAATGATGAAATAGGCCGTCTCGCCGATATGTTTAACTTGTTAAGAACACAATTGGATATGACTTTGTTTGAAATGTCCAGTGAGAAGAACAAAATGGAAACCATTTTGAAGCATATGGCGGATGGCTTAATTGCAGTAAACTTAGAGGGGCATATAATACATGCAAATCCTGCTGCAATTGGAATGCTGAAGGTTACTTCAGAAGAAATAGAAAGTCAAAGCTACAATACACTTATAAAGCAATTAAATGAAGAGTTGTCTTTAGAACTGCTTATGGAAAAGTGCAAGGAAGGAGAGCTTTCAGACGTATTTGAAAAGGCAGGGTGCACGTACGCCACCAGATATGATTGGTTTAAAGATGAAGATGGGAATGATGTAGGGATAATTATTCTTCTTCAGGACATAACCCAAAGACAAAAATTGGAAAACATGCAGATGGATTTTGTGGCTAATGTTTCACATGAATTGAAAACACCACTTACCACTATAAAAAGTTATACCGAGACACTTTTGGATGGATGCGTTGATGATCCTGTAACGGTTAATGAATTTCTTGAAATCATAGACAATGAGACAGACCGAATGAACAGACTGGTTAAGGACTTGCTACAGCTTTCAAGGCTGGACAATAACCAGGAAATCCTTAACCGAAAAGAAGGAAACCTAATCAGTCTGCTTAAAGCAGCAGTTAAAAAGGTGGAGCTTACTGCAGCTAATAAAGACCAGCATTTAAACTGTTTATTTAATGCGGAGGAACGGATTCCTGTAGATATGGACAAAGATAGAGTTGAACAGGTTATCTTAAACATTATAAGTAACGCGATAAAGTATACCACAGAGGGCGGAAGAATTGACATTGATGCGTTAAAAGTGGAAAAAAATGCAGTTATAACCATAACAGATAATGGCATAGGAATCCCAGAAACTGAACAAAGCAGAGTATTTGAACGTTTCTTTCGTGTAGATAAGGCCCGTTCAAGAGCTTTGGGAGGAACAGGATTGGGTCTTGCCATTTCAAAGCAAATTGTGGAAGGACACCTGGGGACAATTGAACTTGAAAGTAAAGACGGTAAGGGAACCAAGGTTACGATTACACTACCCCTTTCACTTAAAAAAGGCATAAGTAATATAGAATAACGTAAAAAACAGTACTTGATTTTAGTAAGATGAAGTGCTGTTTTCTTACTTTACACTTTTGGACTGGAAATAAGACCGCAAATGGCAATTGGCCTGAACTAGGAATTGTAGCAGTACATAGGAAAAAGATATAGGCGGTAGTGGAAATAAACCGGTTATGCCTTTTGGAACGTACGTTTATTTGGACAGAAATGTATGGCTACCAGATGGTGTAGGGTACGTAAGTGAGTTTAGAGTAGATGATACAGGTCGTGGACCTAATAAAAGTAATTATTGGCTAGATGTTTATTATCATCATGATACAACATCAGCTATAAATTATGGTAATATTGTACTGACATATAATCAGATGATATAGAAGGACGTTGAAAAATGCAGAAAAAACTTTTCATTATAGTTTTCATTATATTTATTGCTGTCGTAAGTATAGAAGTTTATGACAACAGCACAGAAAAAACTGTAAGGACTTCAGCTAATCAGATTGAAGAAAACAAAGAAATGCTTACGGCTAAAGAAGCTTGGGAGCTGGCATACAAAGATGCACAAAGTGTAATGACTGATCCCCTATTAGATAATATACAAAGTACAGATGATACAAAAGAGAGTCCGAATATAAAAGAGGGATTAAATGGAAGAAGAACTGCATGGAATTTGTCTTTTGGAAATGCAGAAGGTACAGTGCGAGTATGCTGTAAGGTAAGAGATGGTAAAAGTAGCATCGACTTTGTAAAAGAAAATAAGGAGGGACTTTTTTTAAAGGGTGAATATCGCATTTCTGATTTAAAAGTTGACTCTGCTTATGCTGTTAAGAAAGCAATAAAAGTCAAACATATAAAACCAGGTAACCCTACCGTTGAAGATGACTGGATAAATGGGTATCATATTACAATATATGGGGCACTTACAAATCCGGACTCCTATGATACGACTATGGTTATAAGGGTAACAGGCATATCTCCCAATTCACCAAATAAAGACGGTGAGAGCTTGCTTGCACATGTATTTTTAGATCCCAGAACAGGTGAAATATTATCTGCATCTAAACAGACAGGTTATGATTCAGATGGCCGTACAACATGGGTGGCATTTTAAAAGAGAATTATTATAAAAATGATACTTCTGATATTAAGAATTAGGATTTTTAAAGAAAATATGAAAATACCTTGCAGAGAGCATAGAAAATGCAATCTTGTGAGGTATTTTTTTTATTTTCATGCATATATTTAAAATACGAAGGGGGAGTCTATATGGAAAACCATGTTTTGAATATTGATAACAGAGAGCGTCTTACAGTTACAGAAGTAGCTGATGTGGATAGCTTTAATGAAGATACCATATTAATTACCTTGAAGAGCGGAGGGTTAGTTGTAAAAGGGCAAAAATTGCATATTCAGAAACTTGATCTTGCGGAAGGAAAAGTTGTTATTACTGGAGAAATAAATTCAGCCGTATATACAGAAAAGAAAAATAAGAGCGAAAAAAGCTTAATAAGGAGGATTTTTGAATAATGGTTGTGTCTTCTGGTGCAGCCATTTTAAATAACTTTAAGTTAAATTTAGTACTCACAGACCTTATAAAAACACAGATTTTTGAAGGCTTGGTTATGCTGGGCTGCGGCATGGTTATTGCGCTATTATATGGACTTTTTACAAGGCATATTAAAATTTACATAAAAAACAGGATAATTGCTGCAATTTATGAAATCCTTTTTTGGGTTTTTGCAGGAATACTTACATGCCAGTTTTTATATTACTGCTCTTATGGAGAGATTAGCATTCATGTTATATGTGCATTTGTATGCGGAGTTTTCTTGTGGAATCTGTTGTTTTATGCTACAATGTCAGTGGGTGAAGGCAAATGTTTAAACAAAAGAAAAGAAGAAGTAGAGAGTTTAAAAACTCAGATAAAGTAATTGACCTGAAGCAGGCTAGAGAAGAAAGACGCGAAAGAAGGAAACAAGCGGTCAACAAGAAGCAAAATAAGGACAAAAGAAATGTTTCAGGAGAATTATCAGAAAGAAAAGCGAATAAAAGGAATAGAAAGAGGCTTATCTATTTCTGTATAATATTAGGTATTATGCTGGTAATAGGTGTGTCTATTTTTAATGTCTATTCATTGCATAAAGAATATAAAGACATTGAAGCTCAAAATAAAGCTTTAAAAGAACAAAAACAAGATCTTGCAGAAGAACTTGGTAACGTGAATAAGCCTGAATATGTAGAGCAGCAGGCCAGAGAACAACTAAAAATGGTTAAGCCTGGAGAAGTTTTATATGTATTACCACAGACAAATACAACAGGAGCTTCCATCGTTCCAAGGGACAATTCTCATTTGTTACCAGCAGGAGAAGCTTCTGATTAGAAAGGATTAAAAATGGAAAGTATAGCAGAAGTAATAGTTGTGGAAGGTCGAGATGATCAGGCTGCTGTTAAAAGAGCCATCGATACTGAAACTATTGCAACCCATGGGTATGGAATAAAAAAATCCACATGGGAATTAATAGAGCGGGCATACAATACTAGAGGGATTATTATTTTTACAGATCCAGATTTTGCTGGAGAAGAAATACGTAAAAAACTCAAAGCTAAATTTCCGAAAGCTAAAGATGCATATTTAGCAAGAGCAGATGCAACCAAGGCAGGAGATATAGGTATAGAAAATGCAGAACCCGAAGCTATTCTAGAGGCATTAGAGAAAGCTCACTGTACCAAAACAGAAATAATAAAAGAATTTACTATGCAGGATTTGATGATGTATGGGTTAGCAGGAGGAGCTGGAGCTTCTGATAAGCGAGGCAGGCTTGGTAAGGCTTTAGGGATCGGATATGGAAATTCTGCTGCATTTTTAAACAAGCTAAACCAGTATGGTATTGCCAGGCAACAATTTACAGAGGAAGCAGGAAAACTTTAATGAAATTATACGCACCATCAACAATTAGAGAAATAAAGGACAAGTATGACTTTAGACTTTCAAAAAGCTTAGGCCAGAATTTCCTAACAGACAAGAATATAATTGATAAAATTATTGAGGAGTCCTTTATTGGTGAAAACGATCTAGTTATTGAGATCGGGCCAGGGATTGGTGTACTCACATCAGAAGCTGCTGAGCATGCAGGAAAAGTAATTGCTGTAGAGATTGACCGAAACTTGATACCTATTTTACAAGATACCTTGAAGGAATATGATAATGTTGAAGTTATAAACAAAGATATCCTTAAGACAGATTTAAATGAGGTTATAGAACAAAATTCTGTAGTGAATGGACAACCATTAAATTCTGTTAGAATTATTGGTAATTTACCATACTACATTACAACCCCAATTATAATGAAAATTTTAGAGGATGGTGTTAAAGCCGACAGCATAACTATAATGATGCAAAAGGAAGTAGCTGATCGAATTAAAGCGGAGCCAGGGAAAAAAGTTTATGGAGCATTGTCAGTTGCAGTTCAGTATTACTGCACGGTAGCCCATGTGGCAAGTGTTCCCAAGGAAGTATTTATTCCACAGCCAAAGGTAGATTCTACCGTAATAAGGCTAGATATTAGAAAAGAAAAACCAGTAGAGTTAAAGGATGTAAAGATTTTCTTTCAATGCGTAAAAGCGGGATTTGGACAAAGGAGAAAGACGATGTCCAATTCTATTACTGGAGTGTGTGGTTTGTCTAAAGAACAAGTAGGGAAAGTTATGGAATCTATCGGGATAGATTCAGGAAGACGAGCAGAAACAATGAGCATAGAAGAATTTGCCCAATTATCAAATTCTGTATATGACATGATTAGGGGATAGCTGTAATTAAAAATGCAGCAAAAATTTTACACACGAGAAAAGGGAAAACAAAGGAAGAAGATATGGAGAAGTATAAACAGTTTTTTATGAAATATCTGCACAATGCAGTTGCTATTTGTATAGTACTGTCATTAGCATTAAATTTAATTATTGAATCATTAGCGAGACATTCACTTGCAAGTGGATTTAGTTTTTTCCTAAATTCACCATTAGTGTTTATGTATAATGTTTTTATTATATTTGCAACATTATCATTGGCACTTCTGATTAAAAGAAGAGTGTTTGTTTATGTTGCATTTTCGGCTTTATGGCTGGCACTTGGTCTAACGAATGGTATCATTCTGGCAGAACGTATGACACCGTTTACTACAAATGATTTGGCGGTACTTAGTGATGGGCTGTCAATTGTTACAAACTATTTATCCATAACAGAAATCATCTTGGCGTGCGTTGGTGTAGTAATAGGTATAATTCTAACAATCCTATTATTTAAGTTTGCGCCTAGGAAAAAAGATAGAATAAATTATAAGAAAAATCTTGCGTTATTTTTAGCAATATGGATTGGGGTTATAGGTGCCACAGATCTTGCTATAAAAACTAAAGTTGTAGATACTTTTTTTGGGAATCTGGCGTATGCGTACAGAGATTACGGTGTACCGTACTGTTTTATTAATACTTGGATGAATACAGGTATTCGACAGTCAGCGGGATATTCACAAGAGTCCATCAAGTCCATATTTGATAAGGGTGAATTGGGCGATCAAAATTATGCACAGGTAAAGGTACAGGATGATGGGAAACAACATCCCAATATAATTTTTCTTCAGATGGAATCTTTTATTGATCCCACATTGGTGAAGGGGTTTACATATTCCACAGATCCAATACCAAATTTTAGAAAGCTGGAGAAGAACTATTCTTCAGGATATTTGACGGTTCCTGTTGTTGGTGCAGGAACTGCAAATACAGAATTTGAAATGTTGACAGGTATGAGTGTTAAATTCTTCGGACCGGGAGAATATCCATATAAATCTATTCTTATGGATGAAACCTGCGAGAGTGTACCGTATGAGTTAAATTCTATAGGCTATTCTTCTCATGCTGTACATGATCATAGAGCTGTATTTTATGGTAGAAATAAAGTATTTGCGAATTTAGGATTTAATACTTTTACCAGTGTTGAGTATATGAACCATGTGGTTAGGACTCCTAAAAACTGGGCAAAAGACTATGTTCTAACCGATCAGATCTTTGACGCATTGGAATCTACAGATAATGAAGACTTTATTTATACTTGTTCTGTTCAGGGACATGGTAAATATCCAACGGAGAAAGTGATTGAAGATCCAGAGGTTGTAGTGACGGATGCGCCAACGGAAGACCTTAAATGGCAGTATGAGTACTATGTAAATCAGATACATGAGATGGATCAGTTTTTAGGAGAGTTGACAGACAGGCTAAAGAAGTATGACGAAAAGGTAGTTTTAGTCATCTACGGCGACCATTTACCGGCTTTGGAAATGACAGAAGATCAAATGGTTAATGGCTCTATATTCCAGACTCAGTACGTTATCTGGAGCAATTTTCCGATGAAAAAAATTCCGAAGGATATGTATGCCTATCAGGTAGCGGCAGATGTCTTTGACAGACTTGGATTCCACATGGGTGTTATGACTAAATATCACCAAAATCATCAAGGCAGCCAGACTTATAAGGCAGATATGAAGAAGCTTGAGTATGACATGCTTTATGGTAAAAAGTACATCTTCAATGGCCAGAACCCATACAAAAAAACAGATTTGCAAATGGGGGTAAAACCAATAAAGATAACAGATGTTGTCAGGGTTGGCGACAAACTATATATAAAGGGCGAAAACTTTACCGAGTTTAGCAAAATCTCTTTGGATGGTAAAATATTAAAAACGATATTCCTTGGTTCTTCAATTTTAGGACTTCAGGAAGAGGTTGATTTAAATGCAGCCGGGAGAATGAAAGTGAGCCAGGTAGAGAAGAATAAAGAAATTTTAAGTACTACAGAATAGAAGGTGAAAAATATGTTACAATCACTAGAAACAGAAAGATTATTATTAAGGCCTTTTACAAAAGAAGATGCAGAGGGATTATTTGCTTATGCGAATAATCCCAATGTAGGACCACACGCTGGCTGGAAGCCCCACGCAGATGTGCAGGAATCCAAGGCAGTACTTGAGGAGATATTTTTGATAAACCAGGTATGGGCTATTATTGACAAGCAGAGTGGCAGGCTTATTGGAAGTATTGGTTTTGAACCAGATAAGCGCAGACCAGGAATTGCTGCTAAAGAATTAGGATATTCTTTAGCAGAAGAATTTTGGGGAAAAGGGATAATGACAGAAGCAGCAAAAGCTGCTATTACATATGCCTTTGAAGAAATGAACCTGGATATTATAGCTATATGTACAGGTCCAATTAATGAAAGATCTGCAAGAGTCATTGAAAAATGTGGATTTAAGTATGAAGGAACGTCAAGATACTGCTATAAAATTTATGATGGCAGCGTGAGAGACTCTAGATGTTTTTCATTATTTAAAACAGAGTGGGAAGCCTTAAGGTGATTTAATGGCAGCAGATATAAGTGGGTTAACACGAATACGAGATAAAGAGAAAGTAATTGCCACCTTAACCAGTGCATTTATTGATTATCCCAAATTAACAAAGGGTTTTCCTGAACGTGGAAGACGTGCTATTGCAGTGGAAGCCACTTTAAGGTTTTATGTTGCCTACTGTATGCGATATGGCAGAGCATATGCCTTAAATGAAAAGTGCCAGGGAGCTGTGGTGATTATTCCTTCATCCCGTAGAAAAGGCTCTAAGTTAAAATATATGATTGCCGGTAGTTATTCCAAAAGATATAAGAATGCTTTATTAAGACTTACAGAAGAGGAGCAACGAATAAGAATTGAGCTTTTCAATGAAATGGATCAGATGGAAACAGAAATAAAATTTCCGTCAAAATATATATATGTTAACTTTTTGGGAGTGAAACCTGAATACCAGGGGCTGGGAAATGGCCGTGCAATGATGGAGAAGATTATTGACTACAGCAAAGGAATGAATCTTCCTGTTATGTTATTCACAAATGAACCGAAGGATGTTGAGTTTTATCAGAGTATGGGATTTAAAATTATGGGTATAACCAGCTCTAGAAAATTTGAATTTATAAATATATATCTTGTAAGATCGTAATTAATTCATGGTAAACGGGAGTAGTATTTATGACAGAAACAATTATACTTATAATGAGCATCGTGTTTATAGCAATTTGTTTTGTGGCGGCAAAGTCGGATAAAAAAAAGGACAATCAGGACGATATATTGATTATCCCAGAGCCTGTACAAATTTCTTTTAGAGAGTTTGCGGACAATTTATTAGCTAAGGAAGGAATTTTGCTTGAAGAAGCAAAAATAATCAGCTGGGAACCCTTATCAGAAGTTGTTTATGGGCATGGTATTTTTCACTATTATAGAATAGAGTATAATTTGGTTCCTGAAACTCCAGTTGAGACGGCACAGGGCATCGTACTAAATTCCAAAGAGATATTTGAAATGTTTGGCATTAAAGACGAAGTTATCGTATTATTTTATAAAGAAAATCAAGAAATTTTTGAAGTCTCTTTTATTTCAGAAAGACGCCTTACTATGCAGGGATATAAGGCTTACATAGACACGAGATATACAAATGTGAAAGAATGGGAGACTTTAGATGAATACAGTGTGTCTATAGATGGTAAACCATTGGCTCTTTGGGAAAACATAGCGGACCAATCGATATTTGAGGATTTAACGGTGGCAAGAACCATGGCTGAGGGTGATTTTGCTTCCGCTGCACAGTATATTGATATACTTGAAAATCAAGACATACAAATCCACTCGTGGATACAGTTTGAGCGTAAGAAGGAGTTGGTTTTTAGTCTGACTGCAAAAACCAAGAATGTTGAGACTCCACGAGGGATTCACGTAGGCAGTTCCGTACAGGAATTAAAAGAAAAATATCCTTTAGATCTTTCTTTTACAGAAGATTTAAATGGACAAGGACCAGCCTATGGTTATATCCCTCAAGATCAAAGTAATAGATACATAGGTTTTAGAACCAAAGATGACATTATAAACGAGATTATAATTACGGACAGCTTTGGACCGCGCCCATTTGAGCCTAAAGATGGCTATATAGATCAAGACATCCCTTGGATTGAGGATGATTATGGAGAAAAGCTTACTGAAAAATATGCAAGGTCTATATATTTAGGGCAGCATAAGGTTGACCTGGATCCAAGGCAAGTCTTTAATATATTTGTAACGAATAACTTTGAAGCTGTGTCTATTCTCCAAAAAGGTCTCTGGCGAGAATATGAGGAGGGCAAAGTACTAGTTTACTTTGTAATATGTGAAAACCCTAATGATAAAAGTAAACTTTATGTTGAAGTGAAATTAAAGCAGATACCTATAACAACACCTAACGGTAATACTACCATCTGGGTAGTCAGTCATCACAGAAGTCAAAAAAAGAGGGGATAGATATGCGAGAATTCATCATTTTAGTAATTTGTATAATACTTATAATCATAGCATTCTTAAGCTTAATTGTTATTCGTAAACCTGAACCCAAAAAGGTAATGCCCGAAGGGATAGAGGCAGCTTTCCAACAGTATTGTGAATTATTGTTAACAACATTAAAGCTTAAGGTAAAGGAAGTTGAACTCAACAGATTTAAATTACTCTCTGAGGTACCGTTTGAGGATGGGCAGTTCGAATATTACAGCTTTGATTATACCATCTGCCCAGAAAAAGCAGTCGTTGATGCCAATGGGATTGTATTAAATTCAAGTGAACTTTTGTCTAAAGGCGGCTTAAAAGGAAAACCATTATTACTATTTTTTAGAAAAGATGCAGATCAAACTTTTGAAATATCTTTTTTAGACGACAGAGATATAGCCCAAAAAGGATATAAAGGCTATGTTAACTTTCGTTATGCGAATACAAAAAATTGGCCTGTCGATGAAGAATACTCTTTGAAAGTGGATGATAACATAATTACACTATGGGAAAACCTAGAAGGGGAAGCACCTTTTCCTTATGCCGTTCAAACAAGAGAGCGTACGCAGGACTTTCTTAGTTATACTGCTCAATTTACAGATACTTGGGAAGGCCAGGAGATTAAAGTCAGCACTTGGATCCAGTTTGAAAAAAAGAAAGAACTGATTTATTGGATTAAAAGTTTTAATCCTGTGGCAGAAACTCATCGGGGAATACATGTAGGAAGCTCTCTGGAAGAATTGAAAGAAAAGTATCGTGGAGATTTATCCTATGAAGCAGATTTCAAAGGCGCTGGTCCATGCTATGGCTTTATTCCTAAAGATGATACAAATCGATATATTGCATTCTTTGCTAGTGATGAAAAAGTAACTGAAATCTGGATAACGGATGGATTTGATGAAAGACCATTTAAAAGGTTTAGTGGTTATGTAGAAGACGATATAAAATGGCAGGAATATGATTATTCAGAAAAATTAACAGAAAGATATGCAAGAGAAATTTATGTGGGACAGCATAAATCAGATTATGATGCGGACAAAGTATTTAATTCCTTTGTAGCCAAGGAACTTCCTATGGTGACTGTTCTTGAACATGGGATTTTACATGATGCGCCAGGTGAAAGAGTCTATTATGTTGTATGCCAGAAAAGAGAAGGGCATGAAAGGTTAAATGTGGAAGTAAAGTTAAAGCGTATAAAGCTGCTTAACTCAGTAACGGCAGAAGAAATTTGGGTGGCAGAACGACATAGAAGTCAAATAGTACACTAAAGGGGATGTAAAATTGGTAAAGACATCAAAGATTAAGACAAATGCATTAAGGCATCTGGATGCAAAAAAAATTAGCCATAATGTGTATGAATATGATGCGCCTAACGGCTTCTTAGATGGAGTATCTGTTGCAAAGGCAACGGGGATGGATGTAAATAAAGTATATAAGACATTGGTTACGCAAGGCGCCAGTAAAGAGCATTATGTCTGTGTAATACCTGTAGCGGAAGAACTGGATTTAAAAAAGGCTGCAAAGCATTTTGGTGAAAAAAAAATTGAAATGATTCCAGCAAAAGAAATAACAAATGTAACTGGCTATATTAAAGGGGGGTGTTCCCCCATTGGGATGAAAAAACAATTTAGGACAGCTATTGACAGCCATGCCGAAAATTTACAACAAATCGTTGTAAGTGCAGGGAAAGTTGGACTCCAAGTAGAATTGTTGGTCACAGATTTAGTAAGTGTAGTAGGTGCGGATTTAACGGACTTAATAGTAAAATAAAAAGAATGTCTCATTTCATTTGGGACATTCTTTTTATTTATGGTTTTTTTTGGTAAATACTAATTATTATAAATAAGCGATAGTTTCTATTTCTACCAGAACATCCTTAGGAAGTCGTGCAACTTCAACTGCAGATCTTGAAGGAAATGCACCTTCTGCAAAGAACTTGGCATAAACTGCATTCATTTTGCCAAAGTCATTCATGTCTTTGATAAATACAGTAGTCTTTAAAACCTTATCCAAAGAACTTCCAGATTCTTCTAGAATAGCTTTGATGTTTTTGAATACCTGTTCTGTCTGCTCTTCGATGGTAGTACCAACGATTTCGCCAGTAGCAGGGTCTAGTGGAACCTGTCCAGATGTGAATACAAAGTTTCCAAAGATGTTACCTTGTGAATATGGACCGATAGCAGCAGGTGCTGCTGATGTTGAAACTACTTTACGCATTTTTAAATCCTCCTTAGACTAAAGCTTTAAAAGCTTTACTATAATTTACTAATTATAATTATATAGCTTTATTTGCTAGGATTCAAGTAAGATAATGGTTATAAATATATATTATAATGAATAAATATGCAAAAAAACAACTAGCATAAAAATAAGTGATATGCTAAAATATAGTCTATTAATTAATTCACTATGATATAAGCGATAAATAAGGGATTATAATATGAGTAATTTTAACAAACATATATATTTAATAGGGTTTATGGGCACTGGAAAATCTCAGGTTTCAAAAGAATTAGGAGATGTAATGGAATTAAAAGTACTAGATACAGATACTTTTATTGAAGACATAAGTGGGATAAGTATTCCTGAGATTTTTGAACAAAAAGGTGAAGATTATTTTAGGACAATAGAGACGAAAGTATTACAGAAAATTGCTACTTCCGATAGCAGTATTGTTTCTTGTGGAGGCGGGATTGCTGTAAAAGATGAAAATGTGGAAATAATGAAGAAATCAGGCAAAGTTATTCTTTTGACGGCCAGTGCAGAAAACATTTATATAAGAGTTAAAAGTGACACTCAGAGACCATTGCTTAAAAACAATATGAACGTGAAATATATAGAAGGATTAATGAAGAAAAGACAAGCTGCGTACGAAAAGGCGGCTGATATTATAGTTAATACAGATGACAAAGATATTCTGCAGATTTGTCAGGAAATTGTATTAAAACTTAGAATAATGGAGGGTACTGAATGATAACATATAAGAATAAGATTGCTGTTGATGATTATTTACAGTTAAGAGATGCTGTAAAGTGGAAGAACGTGCCTCGAGAACAAGCGAAGAAAGCTTTAAAGGGGTCTGTGTATATGATTGTGGCGTACGACAATGATAAAGTCGTTGGGATGGCAAGAGTTGTTGGAGATGGCACATATATGGCTTTAATTGTAGATGTAATGGTACATCCTGATTATCAAAATATGAAAATCGGGTCTTACATCATGAACAATGTAATGAACACACTGGAATCTTCAGTGACGGGTGATGATATAATGATGATAAATCTTATGTCTGTACCAGGAAAAGAAACTTTTTATGAGAAATTTGGACTTGCTGCAAGACCAAACAAGACTATGGGGCCAGGAATGTGCCGATGGGTGAATGTAAAATAGATAAACCAATCATCCTAAAGCGTTGAATTGATAGATGTTACTTAAGCAAAAATTACATTTTAATTTACAAAAAGAGAGCCACATAGTGACTCTTTTTTTTTATTTAAAGAATATTTTTAATATTTTTTTTATGAATAATATTTAAAATGTGACAAAGCGCTTACTTGAACTTGTCATATTTCGTCATCATATTTAATTATTAGATTAGGATCAAATTTTCTGCTCATGTCATGTCTGGCTTTACGATTCTCTTTGGTATCAAAAATAATGGAGAAATCATAATCATCTGGATACAATTCACTTGCAGGTGTTATAAGTTTAAGTCGTTTATGATTAATAACCTGTTTTTTCCCTTTGATTTGTACAACTAATTCACCTTTTTCATTGGCCTCTTTGAAAACAATTCCAATTAGTTTTTGTGGGTATACTCTGACGCTGTCACCCATACGAAAGCCATCGGCTGGTGAGACTATACCATCTTTATCTACATCTTTTTTTATTTTATTGGTACATATCAGATCAGATTTTATGGTTTCCTCCTGAAAAGATATATTTAGGGAATTGTCTGCCATAGTGGCTTTATTTGAAGATGCTTTTTCTGCTATGGCTAACATATGATTAGGAAAGCCTAATCTTTGTGCAATGTATAAGGCACAGCTTTCGCCTGCTTCACCAATTTGCAATTTATATAACGGTTTTAAACTTTCACGGTCAAAAGCCATCTTTGCATTAGTAAGACCATTCGTATTTTTAGCAAAATCTTTTATTTCAGGATAATGTGTAGTTGCAACAAACAGGCAGTTTTTATGTTTTAATTCAGCTAAAATGGAAATAGCTATGCCCATTCCTTCCGCAGGATCTGTCCCTGAACCCAATTCGTCCAGCAGAACAAGGCTCTCATTAGAAACATTCTTTAGAATGTCAATTATATTTGTAATATGTGCAGAGAAAGTAGATAGATTTTGCGATATACTTTGGCCATCCCCAATATCACATAAAATATTGCTGTGCATGGAAAATAAACTTCCTTCCTCCACGGGCACGTGAAGGCCGCTTTGTGCCATAAGTGATAATAAGCCGATGGTTTTCAGTGCAACTGTTTTTCCTCCAGTGTTTGGTCCTGTTATTACGACTCCGTTTATATCTCCTCCAATTTGGAAATCTAAAGGTATACAGGTATCAGATTTTAACAAGGGGTGCCTTCCCTGCTTTATTATTATTTCTCGTTCCGTAGTAAGTGGAACCGGAATGGCGTTCATTTCCATAGATAGCTTGCCTTTGGCAAATATGAAGTCCAGGGTTTCCATGCAATCTATATTGATTTTTAATTCATTTATGCAGCTATCTACTAATGCTGTTAAAGTATACAGGATTCTTCGGATTTCATTATCTTCTTCAATTTGTAAAACAGCTAATTCTTCCTGTAGTCTGGTAATGGAAGCAGGTTCTATAAAACAAGTCCCTCCCGTATTAGAAGTATCAATTACAGTCCCAGTTATTTGATTTTTATATTTACTTTTAACAGGTAAAACATATCTTCCATTTCGAATAGCAATATATCCATTTTCAAACCAGTCTTTATTATTACGAAGTATACTTTCAAGCTTCGCTTTTATTGAAGCATTCATCGTTTCAATTTTTCTGCGTATTCCATGTAAGGCTGCAGACGCTTCATTATCAACTATTCCGTTTCTTATAGAACTAGTAATCTCTTCAGAAAGATTATCAAGAGTATAAAAAGAAGCGCCATAGGCAGAAATATTTTCTTGAATGGTTTCAGCTCTTTTCAGATAGCTTTTCATCCGTTTGCAGGAATTTAGAAATGAGCAGATGCACATAAGCTGTTCAGGAAGTAACATGGACCCTTTAGATGTCAAATCTAAAATTTGTTCAAGTTCTTCCATGGATGCCAGAGGTGGATTGCCGATGCTGTCTAGTATTTTAAATGCACTTGTTGTTTCTTGCATTTTATTTTTACATTCTCGTTCACTCAAAAAAGGTTCTAATACGAGTAGCTTTTCTTTTGCCTTTTTTGTGAGTGCAAAAGATGCTAATTTCTCAAGTATAATATTAAATTCCAAGGTATTATTTGTATTCATAAAAATCCTCCATATAAAGTATAACCAAAGAAAGGTTACCTTAATTTGTTTAATGAAAGACAGAATACTTCCATAAAGTAAGATTTGGGAATAAAAAAAGCGCAACAGAAAAAGCCAGTTACACTCCGAAAATTTTTATTGAAATATTATAAATTTAATGCTACATCATCAGCATTTTAATACTCAAATAGAATATAGGAAGTATATCTGTAAGGCCCAAATAGGCACACTTAAACAAGCAGGCAAATACCCACTTTATAAAGTAACCTTTCTCAACTATTTAGTTGAAAATCACCATTACAGATACAATTAACAAAAAACGTCCTCCCATTTCTAAATGATTATAATTTACTCTAGCATACTTTATTATATATGTAAAGTCAAATACATTTGTGTTACAAATCCCTATGAATAAGATTTAATATTTGATGTAAATCTTCCGCACCCATCTGACCCGGGGCAGATGCTTTTTTCAAAGTCCCAAAAGTAATTGTAGATCCAAACATTTCCCCTGTTAAACGGCTTATAAGCCCGTCCTTCCCCATAGAAATTGTCACAATCGGGATTTGGGCGTGCTGTTCTGACATTTCCAGAGATGCATCCAAAAGGGTCAGTACATCATGTTTATTTCGAGGCATAAGAGCTATTTTAGCTATGTCTGCACCTATATCCTGCATTTTTGTAAGCCTGCGGATTATCTCATCCTTTGATACGGTCTTTTCAAAGTCATGATTTGAGGTGATGACCTTTATGCCATGCGTGTGAGCTTCTGTAATTATAGGGATAATAAAGTCATCATCTCCAATAGCTTGTACATCTATTAAGTCTATAAAGCCTGTTCTTGCGACTGCTTTATTTAATTCAGCATAGGCAGCGATGTCTATAGACTTTTCGCCGCCCTCAGGAGCGGTCCTAAAAGTAAATAGAAGAGGAACCTCATTGAGTATTGTTTTAAGCTGTGAAAGTACTTCTAAAACCTGATTGAAATTAAAGATATCTTCAAACCAGTCAGCTCTCCATTCAACCAGATCCACAGAAATATCCTTCGTTGATTTGGCATCAGCAAGAATCTCTTCTTTTGTAATGCCAACAATAGGCACACAAATTTTTGGCATGCCTTCTCCTATTATTAAATTTCTTATTTGTACAGTTTTCATATTTTCGCTCCTTAAGCCGTTAAAAATAATTCCTTAAGTTCCTTAATAATAGTATTGTTATGAGCTTCAAAACCATTTTCCCCTGTAAAATATTCAGCAGCTGCAGTAGCCTGTGCCACAAGCATAGCAAGTCCGCTTGCGTAAGGAATACCTAGTTCTTTGGCCTGTAGAATGAATTTGGTGTAATAAGGATTATAGACCACATCAAAAACCCCGCAGCATTTATAAAATTTACTTAAATCAACGGGCCGACTGGCTGTATTTGGCCACATCCCCACTGGTGTTGCATTTATAATTATTTCTACATCAAGCTGCGCATCGAGATCTTCATAGTTTAAAGTAGTACAGTTTATTAAAGCGTACGGTGAAAATTCTGTACTTGTCTTGAGCTGTTCAAAGATTGGAGTTTTGACTTTTCTTGATGCAATTATAATTTCATTGGCACCTTTATCCAGAACAGCCTTACGGATAGTTTTACAAGTAGCTCCATCTCCTAAAATCAGTATTTTTTTATTATAAATTGGTATGCCAGCACTTTCCATAGCATAGATGAAACCATTATAGTCAGTATTGGTTCCGCAAAGTTTTTTCTGACCATTAAAGTATAACGTATTGACTGCACCAATCTCCTTTGCTAAAGGAGATATATAGTCGCAATAAGGGATAACCGTTTGCTTATACGGTATGGTGACATTAAGACCTGCAAACCTTCGCTCTTTCAAAAAAGAGTCTAACTCCTGTATAGTAAGTGGAAATAAGTCATATGTATAAGCACCCAGTTTTTCGTGGATGATTTTTGAATAACTATGTCCAAGTTTTTCTCCAATTAGTCCGTAAATCATAACTCCTCCAGTAATCATAAATTAGTTTTCTATATAACTCCCAAGGAAGACAAAGAGCTCAGGCTGTGATGCTAACTCACAAAGTAAGCTGACAACTTCAGGAGAACATAAAGAGGCTTCCATATCAAAGTAGAACATGAACTCAAAATCACTTCCTGGTATCGGTCTTGATTCTAATTTAGTTAAATTTAGGCCTAACGCAGAAAATTTAGCAATCATATTGTATAATGACGTTGGACGATGTGGCAGTGATAACATAAGACTTAGCTTATTTGCTCCAGGATATATTTCAAGATTTTTAGAAATACAAATGAAGCGGGTATAGTTATTATCACTAATCTGAATGTCTTCTGAAATAATATCTAAACCGTAAATTTCAGCGCATTCCCTTGAAGAAATCGCAGCTATATCGGAACGCTGGATTTTTGCTACCATTTCAGCAGCTATGGCTGTATTCTCGCATACGGTTATTTTTACATCTTTTAAAGATTCAAGAAACTTGGAGCATTGCCCTAATGCCTGTTCATGAGAAACAATTTCTGTTATATTTTCAAGTTTAATGCCTGGCTTAGCTAACAGTCTGTGAGCAATCCTCAGCTTAAAACTTCTAGCAATATAAAAATGATGATTCTTCATCAGGTCGTAAACAGGGCCTACCGAACCATAAGAACTGTTCTCAATTGGAAGAACCCCATATTGGCAAAGACCTTTATCAACTGCATTAAAAACACTTTCAAAATTATTGAAATACATGATGGATGGAAAATTAAAAATCTTTTCCGTAGCTTGTTGCGAGTAAGAACCTTCAATCCCCTGACAAGCGACGATTGCCTTTGTTGGAAACATATCCGGCGTAGTTAACATGGCGTTTTCAATAGCAGTTTTTAAAGGAGAATCTGTATGCACAAAACGCGTCTGATAAGAACGGCTTACATCGAAAATCGTATTATATAAAATGCGTGCATATCGATCAAGCGTTTCTCCAGCCTGATCAGAGACCTTAGCTAACACTTCTTTTTCTCTTTTCATATTTAAAATAGGAGTCCCGGAAGCTTTTTTTTCTTCTGCAACCTGCCTTGAAAGATTCATTCGTTTTACAAACAAATCCATCATTTCAGTATCTATATTATCTATTTCATCTCTTAATTTTTTTAATGTCATATTTACACACCTTATTCTATTATAAAATATAGAAATAACAATTTACATTTAATTTCCTAATAATAAATCCAATAGTCCAACGGCCATGGCCGCCTCAACCACAGGCACTGCCCTTATAACGACACAGGGATCATGCCTGCCTGTAATAATCAGCTTCTCATTGGTTTTATTCGTTAAACTTACTGAATTCTGCTCCTTAGATATAGAAGGTGTCGGCTTAAATGCAAGCCGGCAGATAAGCGGCATTCCTGAAGAAATTCCACCTAAAATTCCCCCATGATTGTTTGTAACCGTTTTAACTGTATTACCGTCCATAAAGAAAGCATCGTTATTTTGTGAACCATATAATGTAGTGCACTCAAAACCATTACCAAATTCAACGCCTTTTACAGCGGGTATTCCAAAGAAGATTTGTGATAAATGACCTTCGATACCATCATACATAGGCCCACCGATGCCTACGGGAACGCCAACAGCACAACATTCAATCATGCCGCCCACAGAATCACCCTCTGCCATAGCTCTCTGGATTAAATCTCCCATAAGATAGCCTTTCGATTCATCAAGAACAGGAAAAGAACTTTCTCTGAGGGGAATAAAGTCGCTTGAACTGACCATTACTGGGTCAAAAGGCGTATCTTTAACATGACCTATGGAATATATATGAGCCCCTATGGAAATACCCCAATCTTCAAGTAATTGCAAGGCGATAGCCCCTGCAATACACAAGGGAGCCGTCATTCTTGCTGAAAAGGGACCCCCGCCAGACATATTGACCGAGCCATCATATTTTACTGATGCAGTATAATCTGCATGGGCTGGCCGGGGTATATCTCGGAGGGCCGTATAGTCACCGGAACGAGTATTGGTATTTTCTATAATCAGGGTTAAGGGCTCTAAGGTGGTTTTTCCATCCACAAGACCAGATTGAACTATAGGAGTGTCAGCTTCTTTTCGTGGAGTGGCAAAAATACTGTTGCCGGGAGCTCTTCGGGACAAAAACTGATTCATTTTATGAAAATCTATGGTAATGCCCTCTGGTAAACCTTGAATAGATACACCTATATGGGGTTCATGAGAGCCGCCAAAGATAGTGATTTTGAGGTTTTTTCCAAAGGAAGAGGAAATCGTAGCAGATTGAGTTTCAGTAGTGTTTGTATTAGAGCACATGATATTCACCTCCTAAATAAGAAAAATCATCAAAAAATCGAGGATACGATTTATCGACCGCTTCTGCTCCCAGTATAATAACTGGTTCAGTACATAGTATGGAGGCAATGGCAGCCGCCATGACGATTCGGTGGTCATTGTGACCGTTGACCGTGCCACCTTTTAGTATTCCTGTGCCATGGATAATAAGTCCCTCAGGACGTTCAGTAATGTTTCCTCCTAAAGCTTGTATTATTTCACAGACAGTAGATAATCTGTCGCTTTCTTTTATTCTTAGTCTTCCTGCGTTTACGATTTCCGTAATGCCCTGACGGGAAGCAGCAAGTACTGCTAGTATTGGGACTAAATCAGGCACATCGGAAACATCAAATACTGGGTTTTTGCCACTGTTTGCAGATGCCTTCATCGTCTTAATAAAAGAGACGATTTCTTTATCACCTTGAGCAGAGCTAAAGTTTAGATTCCGGCATGAGACGGCTGGCTCTAAGCAGTTAGCATCCGAGCACAGGGCATCCGCCACAACCCAAAAAGCTGCGTTAGACCAATCTCCTTCTGCAGTGACTTCGCCTGGAGACGTATAGTTTTGACTTCCTTTTATAAAAAATGAATAAAAACGCTCGCTTTGAATTTGTGAATTTGCAGCAATTTTTAATTCAATGTTAATTCCAAAGAGTTTTAAGACTTCTAAAGTCAGCATGACATAGCCTAGCGACTCAAGCTTAGAAGTAATGTTTATAAGGCTGTCTCCTCTTAACAAGGGCAGGGCAAATAACAGACCTGTTATATATTGTGAACTCACATTCCCCGCCAAGTTAAAGGTGCCACATTTCAGTTTACCTGATACTGTAAAAATAGGTTTTGATTTTTTGTTATTTTCTAGTGGTAATTCAATATTTGTATCAAAAGTGCAGCCGTGAGATTCCATTTCTTCCTTAAGAGGAGAAATGGGTCTTTCCGGCAGTCTTCCTGCGCCAAGAAAAGTAGCTTTATCTTTTAAAGCCATAGTTATAGGCAGCATAAACCTTAAAGTAGAGCCGCTTTCATTACAATCCAAAACAGGAGATGCCTTCATTAATTGCAGTAGACAATTTTGCGTGGCTTCTAAGTCCTGATTCATATCAGCAATGTTGACTTTGCAATAATCAGAGCAAAGTGCTGCGGCAATCATAAGCCTATGGGCATGTGATTTTGAGCTTATAGAATTTATAGATCCCTTCAAGGGCTGTGGTATAATTTTTATATTCATAAAGTTTTTCTCCAACAGTTACTAAAAATAAAACGGGAATGGAAACTATAAGCCGGCACTGATAAAAGTTTTTAAGTCAGAAATATCGATTTTCTTTAAATAACAATGTTCGATGGATTCTGGCAAAACTAAGGTAATGGTGTCACCAGCGCGCTTCTTATCCTTCAGAGCAATATGAGAAAGTTCTTCTGAGGTGAAAGGGCACGTGATAGGAAAGTTAAACTTCATTAATATATTTTCAATATCTAATGAACAATCTGTCTGACATAATCCGAGCTTATGAGAAGCCTTAGAAACTATAAGCATACCCAGAGCAACTGCATGACCATGCGTGATGGAATAATTACTGCATTTTTCTATAGCATGACCAATGGTATGGCCAAAATTAAGAAGCTGTCTGATTCCAGTATCTCGTTCATCTTCCATAACAATGTCTCGTTTTATACTTACACATTGCTTTACAATTTGAATGAGAGTGTCAGAAAGACAATCATTATTGCCAACCATAGAACTGTTAAAGAGCTTGTCGCCATGCAGCATTAGTAAATCGAATAACGATTTATCCAGTATAGCACCATATTTCACAGCTTCTGCAACACCATCTAAAAATATTTCATAAGTCAGAGTAGCAAAAGTATTACAATCACATAGAACTAATGAAGGCTGCCAGAAGGCTCCTGCTAAATTTTTTCCACTTTGCAGGTTAACTCCTGTTTTTCCACCTACAGATGAATCCACAGCAGCTAAAAAAGTAGTGGGAATCTGTACAAATTGTATCCCGCGAAGAAAAATTGAAGCAGCAAAACCAGCGACATCACCGGTTATGCCACCGCCTAAAGCTATGATAGCATCACTTCTGGTAAAGTCATTTTCCGCCATTAGTTCCAAAATAGAACTGACCGTATTGATATTTTTAGACCTTTCACCTTTTTCAAAGATAAAACGAAATACTTCAAACCCAGCATCAGTAAGCGAGCTGCACACCATATGGTGATAAAGGCCATACACAATATCGTCCGTTATGATACAAACTTTACAAGGTGAAATAACTTGGGACACATATTTACCAGTATCTTTCAGTAGATCTCTTCCTATTATTATGTCATATTTTCTAGAGGCACTTACTTGAATCTTTTCCATTAGAACTTTTCTCCATCTATCTGCATTTTGCGCTCTCTGCCAGCTTTTAGAAGCGCACAAAGGGTAGCAGCATCTTTTTCTTTTATAGCCTTGCTGTACTGCATTAGCCTTTCTATAATGCCATCGATTTCTTCTGCCAAGTAATCTGGGTTATCAAGAAAAAGTTCAGTCCACATGTCCTCCTTTAATTTTGCAACTCGAGTCATATCTTTGTAGCTTCCTGCGGAAAAACCTTTATGTTTTAAGGCAGAGGGACTTTTTATATACGCATTGGAAACCACATGGGCAAGTTGTGAAGTAAAAGCAATAACCTGGTCATGTTCTTCAGGTGTAGAAATCTGAGTATTAGAAAAACCAATGCTTTCACAAAATAGTTTTACTTTTTGAACATCTTCGATTCGTGTACCTTTTGTAGGAGTTAAAATCATAGAGGCATTATTAAATAATGCTTTTTTGGCATGTGTAAATCCAGCGTGGGCGAGCCCTGCCATAGGGTGGCCCCCCATAAAGGTGAAGCCGTTTTCTTTAGCCACTGGTTCTAACGCCCGGCAGATAACCTGTTTTACTCCACAGCAATCAAGAACAAGGGCACCTTTTTTTATGATATGAGCATGAGATTTAACAAAGTCAATCGTAGCTTGTGGGTAAAGGGCTACTATTAATAAGTCACAAGTTGGAAAAAATTCATCCGTTAGAGCTTCATCAATGGCACCTACCAAAATGGCCTTTTTTATAATGGTATCCTGAAGGTCAAGGCCGAAAACTTTATGAGCGGTATTTTGTTTAATAGCTTTTGCCATAGAACCCCCAATAAGACCAAGACCAATTATTCCGATGTTCATCTATCTGTCCCCCTTAAAACTGTATGGCAAAATTGCTTTTACGGCATCTGCCACATCTTTAAATGCTTCTGGTGTTAAGGATTGCGCGCCATCACAAAGTGCATGGGCTGGATCATTATGAACTTCTATCATCAAGCCATCTGCACCACAAGCAGCTGCTGCAAGAGCCATAGGCTTTACTAATTTAGCAATGCCTGTGGCATGGCTTGGATCAACAATAATAGGCAAGTGGGTCATCGATTTTAAAAGTGGAATACTAGCCAGATCCAAAGTGTTCCTAGTGGCCGTTTCAAAGGTTCTAATACCTCTTTCACAGAGGATTACGTTTTCATTTCCCCCAGCCATGATGTATTCTGCGCTCATAAGAAATTCTTGTAATGTGCTGGATAATCCTCGTTTTAGAAGAATTGGTTTCTTCAAAGTACCTAATTCTTTTAAAAGTTCAAAGTTTTGCATATTTCTTGCACCAACTTGAATGACATCCACATCCTCAAATAATGGAAGATGGGAGATATCCATTACTTCAGTTACAATTGGCAGCCCAGAAACCTTCTTTGCTTCAATAAGAAGATTGATACCCTCTTCCCGCATTCCCTGAAATGCGTAAGGCGAAGTTCTAGGCTTGAAAGCCCCACCTCTATATAAGCAGGCTCCTGCTGCCTTTACATCTAAAGCAACTTGGCAAATCTGTTCTTTTGATTCAACAGAGCAAGGACCTGCTATGATCTGAAAGTTACCATCGCCAATTTTAATTCCTGAAATATCTACCACCGTAGCGTCTGGGTGAAATTTCTTATTTGCGTTTTTATAGGGTTCCTGTATTCTTTTTACCGCTTCAACAATATCAAGTGCATTTATTAATTCCATATCAATTCCTGATGTATCTCCTATTAATCCAATAAGAGTAGTATTTGCACCTTCACTCATATGAATTCCAAGATTCATACTTTTTAGCCAGGATAATAAATTGTCCAGCTGCTTCTGATTGGGGTTGCTTTTTAAAATAATTACCATAATGTTTTCCTCCAAAACTAAAAAAAATCCGCAAGTGAATTTCACCTGCGGACTCTAATTTTTATATATGCTTGCTTAACAGATTTATTTATCCGTTAAACCAGAGTGTCCATATTTGCAGAGAAATTCAAATAAGCCTTACTTCTAAAGTAGAATGTAAAGCTAAAATAAAAATATTCAACTGCCCAGCTAATTACGTTTTTCATGGACTTACCCTTTCAATTTTGTTTTTATTCACTAAAAATATGTGATAATATGTTTGATTATACAACAACCGCGCAATATTGTAAAGATATTTTTGAAAATTATCTTTTTTTGTTCGTTGACGGTTTATAAGCATAAAATGTATAATTAAAAATAAGGTATAAAAGGGTACAATCTGTTCGAAAGGTAACGAAGTAATGTCAAAACAAAAAAGACATACATATACATATATAGCTGTAATAGTTACAGTCCTAATTATTTTCAGTAGTTTTATACCAGATACTTCCTATGCAGAGGGAAATAATCAAGGGGAAACTATAAGGGTTGGATATTTTCAACTGGATGGATTTAATGACATTTCCAAGGATGGGTATTTTAGTGGTTATGGTTATGAGTATTTAATGGAGGTTGCTAAGTATACAGGATGGAATTATGATTTTGTATATAAAACAACAGACACCGCGACAGGGCAAGAACACAGGCTTACCTATAAAGAAGCTTTAAAAATGCTTGAAAATGGGAAGGTAGATTTAGTTTGCAATGTAAGGAAAACAGCAGATACTGAAAACCGCTTTATGTTTCCAAGTTTTCCAATGTCCGAGGATTATGGCATATTGACTACAAGTGAGGACAATATAAAGTACAGTAGGCAGGATATCAATTCATTAAAAGGCATAACCATTGGTGTATTAGCAGGCAGTTCACGAAATGATGAAATAAGTAAATATTTGAGAAATAATAATGTTTCATTTCAATTAAGTACATTCTCTACTGTTGAGGAAATGAAAACGGCGCTATTTGATACGAAAACTGTTGATGCCATATATACAAGTAACATTAGGCAGCTGGAAGGCGAAAGAGTAATTTTAAGGTTACATCCCAGTTCTTTATATGTAGTTACAGATAAAAGAAGGCCTCAGTTGTATAGTCAGTTGGATGCAGCGTTAGAGGAAATAAACGTTAAATACCCTGAATTTTCTAGTGAATTATATAATAAGTACTATAGTGGACCTGAAGAGCTAAGTATTTCCTGGACACAAGAAGAGCAGAAATATATAGAAAATAATCCAGTTATCACAGTAGGTGTTAACGCTGATTTTATACCAATTGAGTACTATGATAAGGATAAAAATAAAATTTCAGGTATTACTGGTGATGTACTGGAACAAATAAGTGCAAATACAGGATTGGATTTTAATTACGTTATATATGATAATTGCCGTGGTGACAGCAAGAATGTAGAAAAGAATCAAATTCAGCTTATCAATTCTTTTGGTGCAGATTATAAATGGGCAGCCAAAAAACATGTAAGGCTTACTTCTTCCTATTTAAACATACCCATTAGCGTTATTACACAGGACTATATAAAAGACTATACGCTTTCAAATCTAAAGGTAGCCGTTGTAAAAAACGATTATTTAACAGAGAAAATAAAGGAAACTAAGATATATAAGAGTTTTGTTTATTGTAATAGTATAAAGTCCTGCGTTGCAGCAGTGAATAGTGGGAATGCTGATATTACCTATATACCTACATATAGTGCAGATTATTTTGGATCGCAAGCTTCATATACGAGGATAAGAACGTATGCAGTACCAGATTTTAATTATAAACTTTGCTTTGCTGTACCTGATAATAGTGATTTAATTCTATATAAAATAATAAACAAGGCCATAAACAACATTCCCCAAAGCCAGATTGACAACATCATATTTAACAATATTTTATTTAATGAACAACACGAAGAAACTTTTGATTACGTTTATAAGTACCCAGTACTTACATTAACAGTAATTTGTATCCTGTGGCTGGTCATATGTATGGCTATTTATTGTAATCGAAAACTGGAGAGAACAGTTAAACAGGAAATACAGTTAAGTGATAAAAAAATCCATATCGCTTTAGCACAAACAAATATGCTTGTTTGGGATTACGATTTGGCCAATAAACGCATCATAAGAACAAAGACAAGCAAAAATTGGAGGGGGTTAGAGGATCGGGTAGAAAATGTCCCGGAAAGCTTTATCGAATCTGGATATGTTCATCCTGAATGCACAGAAGAATTTTTAAAAATGTTTGACAATATTGCAAAGGGAGAAAAGGTTGCTTCTGGAGTGTTTAGGCTTAAAAAAGTGGGAACTGATGGTCAATGGACAGATCAGTATATTTGGGTGGAAACTAAAATTACCACTATTTTTGATAAAAATGGAAAACCCATTCGTGCAGTGGGGTTAACAGAAGATGTGACGGATAAGGTCAATGAGGCATTAAGACTTAAGGAAAAAGCTTCAAGAGATCCGCTTACAAACCTATTAAACAGAACTTCTTTTCAGGCTTATGTGCAGGAATTTTTAGAAAAAGAATATCAGGAAGGTTCAGTCAGTGCATTAATTATCCTAGATACAGATGACTTTAAAATGGCTAATGATACGTATGGACACATATATGGAGATGAGGTGTTAAGAGAAATTGCTGACAAACTGGCAAAATCCTTTAGAACGGGAGATTTTATAGGAAGGCTTGGCGGGGATGAATTTATTATATTTATGAAAAATGCCAATTCCTATGAAATGGTTGAAAAAAAGGCAAAACAAATTTGTAATAGTTTAGTTTTTGAAAAGGATGATTTAATTACCACCTGCTCTGTTGGAATTGTTATTGTACCTAACAAATATGTTGACTATGAATTATTATATAAATATGCCGACGAAGCAATGTATGAGGCAAAGAAATGCGGTAAATGCAGGTATGTGATTTACGATGCAAGCCATATTGATTAAGTTATTTAAAAAGGTTGTCACTTGTAGGATGAACCGCTCCCCGTCAAGTAGACAACTGAATAAATATAAACTTTTTCATCCAG